>JABDJY010000038.1 GCA_013003285.1 Alphaproteobacteria bacterium
GTGTTGCTCCTTGCATGATCACTCGCGCCACCAACAAATTTCCCTCCCCCCTGGAGGGGGAGGGTTAGGGAGGGGGGGCTTTCCGGTCATTCGCCGTATTTCCAGAAAGGCGCCTTTGGTAATTGCCAGTTTCCCGACTTTCGGAGCCGTCTAAGCTGTCCCGCGTGTTCGGCTCGCATAATGCCATTCTACACAGCGCCGCTGGCGCGGCGCGACCCCCCACCTCGGCCCTCCCCCTCAAGGGGGGAGGGAGAAGATCGGGCGCGCCGGTCTTCGCGCATCATATCGGCGGCCTTTTCGGCGATCATGATCACCGGTGAATTAGTGTTGCCCGACGTGATGGTCGGCATCACAGAGGCATCGACCACCCGCAGCCCGGGGACGCCATGTACCCGCAATCGGCTATCGACCACCGCCGCCGGGTCGTCACCCATACGCGCGGTGCCGACCGGGTGGAAGATAGTGGTGCCCACATCGCCGGCGGCGCGCGCCAGATCGCCATCGCCGTCGCCATAGTCGGGGCCGGGCTTGAATTCCTCGGGCCGGAACTTGGCAAAGGCCGATTGGGCGACGATGTTGCGGGTCACCCGGATGGCCTGCGCCGCCACCCACTGATCGGCGGCGGCGGAAAGATAATTCGGTTTGATCGCCGGCTGCTGGCGCGGATCGGGGCTGGTGATGTGGATGCTGCCGCGTGATTCCGGGCGCAGATTGCACACGCTGGCGGTGAGCGCAGGGAAATCGTGCAGCGGTTCGCCAAATTTATCGAGGCTCAGTGGCTGCACATGATATTGCAGATCGGGGGTCTCCAGCGCCGGGTCCGATTTGACGAACGCGCCCAATTGGCTCGGCGCCATGGACATGGGGCCGCGGCGGAACAGGGCGTATTCGAGCGCGATACTGGCCTTGCCGACCAGGCTATTGGCCTTTTCGTTCAGGGTTTTCACCCCATGCACCTTATAGGCGCAGCGTATCTGCAAATGATCCTGCAAATTTTCGCCGACCCCGGGTAAGTCGTGGTTGACCTCGATACCGTGGCTCTGCAGTAGATCGCCTTGGCCGATCCCCGACAATTCGAGTAGCTGCGGCGTGCCGACCGAGCCGGTGGCCAGCACCACCTCTCCCTCGGCGGCGATGTGCGCGTCGTCACCCTTGAGCCAGATATCGACACCACTGACCCGGCCGCCGGCAAAGGTCAGGCGCTTGGCTTGAGCATGGGTGAGCACGGTGAGGTTGGGCCGTTTCATCGCCGGCTTTAGAAACGCCTTGGCGGCACTGACCCGCACCCCGGTGCGCTGGTTGACGTGGAAATAGCCGCAGCCTTCATTGTTGCCGCGGTTGAAATCGTCGGTCTTGGGAATGCCGGCCTCGGCCGCCGCTTCGCGGAAGGCGTCGAGTACTTCCCAGGACAGGCGCTGGCGCTCGACACGCCATTCGCCGCCATCGGCGTGCAGATCGTCGGTCGGTAGTGCGGCCTGGTCTTCGGAGCGCAGGAAATAGGGCACCACATCGTCCCAGCCCCAACCGCTATTGCCGCGCTGGCGCCAGCCATCATAGTCGCGCGCCTGGCCCCGCATATAGATCATGCCGTTGATCGCCGAACAGCCGCCGAGAATGCGCCCGCGTGGGTAGTTGAGCGCACGGCCGTTCAGGCCCTCTTCGGCCTCGGTGGTGAAGCCCCAGTCGGTGCGCGGATTGCCCATGCAATACAGATAGCCGACCGGGATATGGACCCAAATGTAATTATCGTTACCGCCGGCCTCAAGCAGGCAGACCCTGACATCGGGGTCGGCGGAAAGTCGGTTCGCCAGCACGCAACCCGCGGTGCCGGCGCCGACGATGACATAATCGAACGGGCCTAGCGTCTTAGTCATGCCTTCAACGTAACGGATTTGTCGCTTGAGGAATATCCAGCCGGATTCTTAGCTGTGGCCCCCCCTCCCTAACCCTCCCCCTCGCTGGGGGGAGGGAATGATAGCCAGGTGCCGATATTCACCCCCTCCCCCCTTGAGGGGGAGGGATGGGGTGGGGGGTATGCCGCGCAAGCGGCGCTTAATCTATTACCGCTAAAGCGTATCCTGGAATCGTACCGGGGCGCCGATGGCGGCGTTGGCGAGTTCGCCGTCGCGCATCACCACATTGCCACGGATGATCGTGCCCATGGGCCAACCGGTTACGGTCATGCCCTCGAAGGGCGACCAGCCGCATTTCGCCGCCAGCCAGTCGGTGGTGATCTCGCGTTCCGCTTTTAAATCCACCAAGGTGAAGTCGGCGTCGAAGCCCAAGGCGATGCGGCCCTTGTTGGCGATGCCGAAAATCCGCGACGGGCCGGAACAGACCAGATCGACCAGCCGCGCCAGGGTCATGCGCCCGGCATTGACGTGATCGAGCAGCAGCGGCAACTGGGTCTGCACACCAGGCATGCCCGAGGGTGAGGCCGGATAAGGCTTGGCCTTTTCCTCCGCCGTGTGGGGCGCATGGTCGGAACCCACCACATCGAACACCCCGCCGCGCACACCGGCCCACAGGCCGTCATTATGGTGCTGTTCGCGGATCGGCGGGTTCATCTGGGCATAGGTGCCCAGGCGCTCGTAGCAGTCCGGCGACACCAGGGTCAGATGCTGCGGCGTTACTTCACAAGTGGCGATGTCTTTCGCCGCGGCCAGGATCGCCACCTCTTCGGCGGTGGTGATGTGCAGCACATGGACCCGCCGGCCGGTCTCGCGCGCCAGATTGAGCAACCGGTTGGTGCATTTGATCGCAGTTTCCGCATCGCGCCACACCGGATGCGAGGCCGGGTCGCCCTCGACCCGCTCGCCCTGGCGTTCGATCAGGCGCGGCTCATCCTCGGAGTGCACTGCAACCCGGCGCGTGCCGTTGGCCAACACCCGCCGCACATTCTCATCGTCGGAGACCAGCAGATTGCCGGTCGAGCTGCCCATGAACATTTTGACCCCGCAGCAGCCGGGCAGGCGTTCCAGCTCGCCCAATTGCTCGGCATTCTCCGGCGACGCGCCGACATAAAACGCATGGTCGGTCCAAGCGCGGCCTTTGGCCCTATCGAGTTTATCCTGCAAGGCCTCGACCGTGGTGGTCGAGGGACTGGTGTTGGGCATTTCGAACAATGCCGTCACCCCGCCCAGCGCGGCAGCGCGGGTACCGCTCTCGAGGTCTTCCTTGTGCTCGTTGCCCGGTTCACGGAAATGAACCTGGGTATCGACCACGCCGGGCAGCACCAACAACCCGGCGGCGTCAACGACCTGGTCGGCCGCGCTGGCGTCGATATTGGCGATGGCGGCAATGCGCCCGTCGCGCACCCCGACATCCACATCGGCCGGTCCGCCGGTGGTCCACACGGTGCCGCCTTTTAAAATCAGATCGTAGCTCTCGCTCATCTCACTATCCGTGCCGGGTTGTTAGAAGGGCCCAATGTGTCAGTTTCGGCCCGCCAACGCCTAGAGATTTTTTATAAACCCGACAATAGCGTCCAAGGTTTGCTCCGGCTGATCGCGATGGGGCGAATGTCCGCAGGCGTCGAGCACTCTGGTCTCGACCGCGCCCGCAACCTGTTCTCCGATCGTCGTCACCTGAGCAAGCGTCCCATATTCATCGTCCGCCCCCTGGATCACCAGGGTTGGACAGTCGACAGTGGGCAGGACGCTCTCGATGTTCCAGGATCGAAACGCCGGGTCGAGCCAGATACTATTCCAGCCGAAAAACGTCTTATCGGTGTCAGCATGATGGCGAGCCAGTTTCCGCGGCAGATCCGTGGTTTCATACGCCATCTTGGCGGCCTCGATGCCGGTGATGCTGATATCTTCCACGAAAACGTGGGCGGCTTCTAACACCAACGCCCGGACCGGCCACCGACCCGCGCCGGCATGGATCAGCGCGATCGACGCGCCATCGCTGTGGCCGATGAGAATGGGATCGTCGATGCCCAGCGCGTCCCGCAAGGCCGGCAACACCTCCAGCGCCTCATGGTGCATATAGTCGACGCCGCGGGGTTCGGCCAACATATCGGAGCCGCCATAGCCGTAACGCGAATAGACCAGCGCCGGATGGCCGGTCGCGGCGGCAACCCGGGCGGGAAAGTCGCGCCACAGGCCCGCCGAACCGAGCCCTTCATGGAGAAAAATCAGCGCCGTCTCGCCCGCCAACCGTGGCCGGGTCCAGTAATATTCCAGGCGATGACCGGCCACGTCCACATGCTCGAACGGCGGCCCCGTACGGTTATTCCGGCGGTTATTCGGAGAGTCCATCGAAAGTCCTAGGCCATGCGGATTTCTTGTTGGCACCTGCGCTGGCATGATGGGGTATGAGGGGCCTAGACTTCCAGCCCCGGTTAAACAGATAAGCGCCTTCATGATAGATTTTTCCACCGACCCGGACCACTACAAGCACTGGCGGCTGACCGTCGATGGTCGGGTGGCGACCCTGGCGCTCGACGTGGCCGAGGATGGCGGCATCGCACCGGGCTACGATCTGAAACTCAATTCCTACGATCTGGGTGTCGACATCGAACTCTACGACGCCGTGCAGCGCCTGCGCTTCGAGCACCCGGAGGTCGGCGCCATTATGATCACCTCGGCCAAGGAGCGGGTGTTCTGCGCCGGCGCGAATATTTCTATGCTTGCCCAATCGACACACGTGGACAAGGTGAATTTCTGCAAGTTCACCAACGAGACCCGCAACGGCATCGAGGATGCCAGCGCCCATTCCGGCCAGCGCTATCTGTGCGTGATCAACGGTACCGCCGCCGGCGGCGGCTACGAACTGGCTCTGGCCACCGACCACATCATTCTGATCGACGACGGCGCCAGCGCCGTGTCGCTGCCCGAGGTGCCCCTGCTCGCGGTGCTGCCCGGCACCGGCGGGTTGACCCGGGTGGTCGATAAGCGCCATGTGCGCCGCGACCGCGCCGATTTTTTCTGCACCACCGGCGAAGGCATGCGCGGTAAGCGGGCCCTGGAATGGGACCTGATCGACGAACTGGCGCCGCGCTCCAAGCTCGACGAAGCGGCGACGGCGCGGGCCGATACCCTGGCTGCCCAATCCGACCGGCCGGCCGACGCCGAGGGCATTACCTTAGCGGCGCTGGGCCGGACTACCGGCGATAACGAACTCATCTATAGCCATGTGACGGTGACGTTCGACCGTGACCGGCGAACGGCGACCTTCCAGGTGCGCAGCCCCGATGCCGCGCCGCCGCAGGACGCCGCCGCGATCCACGCCGAGGGTTGCGATTTCTGGCCGCTCGCCCTGGCCCGCGAGTTGGACGACGCAATTCTGCATCTGCGCTTCAACGAGCCCGAATTGGGCACCTGGGTGCTGACCACCTCGGGCGATGCGGAGCATGTGGCCGCCGCCGATGACGCCTTGCTCAATAATCCCGACGATTGGCTGGTGCGCGAGATCACGCTCTACCTCAAGCGCACCTTGAAGCGCCTCGACGTGTCGTCGCGCAGCCTGATCGCCCTGATCGAGCCGGGCTCGTGTTTTACCGGCACCCTGCTTGAACTGGCACTCGCCGCCGACCGCAGCTACATGTTCGACGGCGCCTTCGAAGGCTCGAACCTGCCGCCCGCCACCTTGCGTCCGACCGACATGAATTTCGGGCCGTTACCCATGTGCAACGGCCTCACCCGCCTCGACGCTCGCTTTCTCGATGACGCCGGCAAAAGGGCGGACATCGAAGCCGAAATCGGCAATGATCTTGATGCCGCGGCGGCTGAGGCGCTCGGCCTGGTCACCTTCACCCCCGACGATATCGACTGGGAGGACGAGGTGCGCGTGGCGCTGGAAGCACGTTCCAGCTTTTCCCCCGATGCGCTGACCGCCATGGAAGCCAATCTTCGCTTCGGCGGGCCGGAGACCATCGAAAGTAAGATTTTCGCCCGGCTCTCGGCGTGGCAGAATTGGGTCTTCCAGCGGCCCAACGCGGTCGGCGACGGCGGCGCGTTGGAACTGTATGGCAGCGGTAAACAGCCGAATTTCGACAGAAAGCGGGTCTAGCGATATGAACATCGACTATAACGAGACCATTCCCAACAATGTCGGGCTGGCCGACGACCGCCGCCTGTTGCGCGCGCTGGAGCGTTGGCAACCAGCCTATCTGCAATGGTGGAACGATCTGGGACCGGTCGAGTCCAATGATTTCGAGGTCTATCTGCGCACCGCCATCAGCGTCGACGCCAAGGGCTGGGCCCATTACGGCCATGTGCGGATGCCGGACTATCGCTGGGGCATCTTTCTCACTCCGCCGGAAGAAGACCGCCGCATCGGCTTCGGCCAGCATAAGGGCGAGCCGGTCTGGACCGATGTGCCCGGCGAATACCGCACCGAGCTGCGCCGGCTGATCGTCACCCAGGGCGACACCGAACCGGCCTCGGTCGAGCAGCAACGCCATCTCGGCCTGACCTGCCCCTCGCTCTACGATTTGCGCAACCTGTTCCAGGTGAATGTGGAGGAAGGCCGCCATTTATGGGCCATGGTCTATCTGCTGCACGCCCATTTCGGCCGCGACGGGCGCGAGGAAGCCGACGAAATGCTCGACCGCCATGCCGGCGACCCCGACAAGCCGCGTATCCTGGAAGCCTTCAACGAGAGCACCGACGACTGGCTATCGTTTTTCATGTTCACCTATTTTCAGGACCGCGACGGCAAGTTCCAACTCGCCGCCCTCTCGGAATCGGGGTTCGACCCGCTATCGCGCACCTGCCGGTTCATGCTGACCGAGGAAGCCCACCATATGTTCGGCGGCGAGACCGGCATCATGCGCGTCGTCCAGCGCACCTGCGAGTTGATGCGCCAGCACGACACCGACGATGTGCGCCCCTATGGCGGAATCAACCTGGCCACGATCCAGAAATGGATCAACTTCCACTATTCGATCTGCCTCGACCTGTTTGGCTCGGAGCGCTCGACCAATGCGGCCAACTATTATTCCATGGGTCTGAAGGGGCGCTACCAGGAAGCCAAGATCGATGATGACCATGTGTTGACCGACGCCCATATGATTGTCCCGACGGTCGAGGGCGATCAGATCAAGTCGCAGGAATCGGCAGCGCTGACCGCGATCAACCTGAAGCTGCGCGAGGATTACGCCAAGGATAGCCAGCGCGGTCTGAACCGGTTCAACAAGGTGATCCACGAGCATGGCATCGACACCACGCTGACCCTGCCCGATCCGGCATTCAACCGGAATATCGGCGTCTTCCGCGACATCAACACCACACCGCAAGGCAAGATCATTGGCGACGACGAATGGCGGGCCCGCCAATTTGAATGGCTACCGTCGCCCGACGATTACGCCTTCGTGCAATCGTTGATGGTGCCGGTCATCGAACCAGGCAAAATGGCCGGCTGGATCGCGCCGCCCAAACGCGGCATCCATGGCCGACCGCTGGATTACGATTACGTGCGGTTCCACTAGGTCTGCTATGCAAGACAACAGCGTCAACATCGATACATCCAGCTCGCCGGCCACGCTGACCTTCGCGGCGAAGTTCAATGTAGCCGTACCGTTCATCGACCGGCATTTGGACGAAGGCCGGGGCGATAAAATCGCGATCCGCGCGGCCGACAGCGAGGTCAGTTATGGCGACCTGGCGGCCAATGTGAACCGCGCCGGCAACGCGCTCGCTGGCCTGGGCCTCCATGCCGGCGACCGGGTGGTGATGGCGGTCAAGGATTGCCCGGAATTCTTCTATATTTTCTGGGGCGCCATCAAGGCGGGCTTCGTGCCGGTGCCGATCAACACCCTGCTGCGCACCAAGGACTACCAGTTCATCTTGGAAAATTCCCGCTGCGCGGCGGCGATTTATTCGCCCGAATTCGCCGCCGAGGTCGAACCGGCACTGGCTGAAGCCGCCCCCGGCCCGGCGCATAAACTCACCACCACTTCATTTGCCACATTGACGGAAACCGCGCCTAACCAGCTCGACGCCGCGCCTGCCACGGCCGACGACGATTGTTTTTGGCTCTACACCTCGGGTTCGACCGGCACCCCCAAGGGCGGTGTCCACGCCCACCGGGACATGGTGGTGACCAGCCAGTATTACGGCGTCGAGACCCTGGGAGCGCGCGAAGACGATATCCACTTTTCCGCCGCAAAGCTTTTCTTCGCCTATGGGCTGGGCAACGCCATGACCTTTCCGTTATGGACCGGCGGCCAGGCGGTGTTGTTCGGCGGCCGGCCAACCCCCGACAGCGCGGCGGAGACCATCGAGGTATTTCGGCCGACTATTTTCTACGGCGTTCCCACCCTGTACGGCGCGCAGCTTCAGGCGTTGGAACGCAAACCGGCCGACCTGTCGTCGCTGCGATTGTGCGTTTCGGCGGGCGAACCGTTGCCGGCGAACATCTTCGAGCGATGGCGCGACAAGACCGGCCTGACCATTCTCGATGGCATCGGCACCACCGAAATTCTGCATATTTTCATCGGCAATAGCCTCGACGCCCACAAGCCCGGCGCGAGCGGCCGGTTGGTGCCGGGGTACGAGGCGAAAATCGTCGACGACGATGATAATCCGGTGGCCACGGGCGAGATCGGCAATCTGATGATCCGTGGCAACTCGATCATTTCGCGCTATTGGGAATTACCCGAGCGCACCACGCAGGCCCTGGTCGATGGCTGGATCCGCACCGGCGATTCCTACTACCAGGACGAGGACGGCTATTTCGTGTGCTGCGGGCGCAGCGACGACATGCTCAAGGTCGGCGGCATCTGGGTGTCGCCGGTCGAGATCGAGGCGCAATTGGTGGCGCATGAGGCGGTGCTGGAAGCGGCGATCGTCGGCCGCCCCGACGATGACGAGTTGATCAAGCCGGAAGCCTTCGTGATCTTGAACAACTCGAGCGACGCGTCCGACGCCTTGGCCGAGGAACTCCGCAACCACTGTAAGAACGGCCTGGCGCCCTACAAATATCCGCGCTGGTTCAACTTCGTCGAAGAGCTGCCGAAAACCGCGACGGGTAAAATCCAGCGTTTCAAGCTGCGGGATTAGCGCGACAGCCCTATTCTTCGAGACGGCGCCTAGACCCCCAAATAGCTGTGTTGTGCCGCCTCGTCGGCGCGCAATTCTTCCGACGACCCGATCCAGACCACCCGGCCCTTTTCAACGATATAGTGGCGATCGGCGATGCGGGTCAGGATTTCGACGTTTTTATCGATCACCAAAACCGCCTGGGCCTCGTCTTTGAGATTTTCCAGGCAATGCCAGATTTCCGCCCGCACCATGGGCGCCAGCCCCTCCGTGGCCTCGTCGAGGATGAGCAGGCGCGGATTGGTCATCAGCGCTCGGCCGATCGCCAGCATCTGCTGTTCACCGCCGGAGAGTTGATTACCCATGCTGGTCAGCCGCCCGCCCAAGGCCGGGAACAGATCGATGACGCGCTCCAGCGTCCAACCACTATGGCCCTTGGGCGGCGGCAGCGCCGTGGCGATGAGGTTTTCGCGTACCGTCAGGTTGGGAAATATCTGGCGTCCCTCGGGCACCAGACCAATGCCGGCCTTGGCGACGCGGAACGAGGGCAGGCCGTGGATCGGCTGCTCCTCGAAGCTTATCTCGCCGGCCAGCAGCGGCAGGATGCCCATGATTGCACGCACGGTCGTGGTCTTGCCCATGCCGTTACGGCCGAGCAGGGTGACGAATTCGCCGGCGTCCACGTCGAAGTTCATGCCGAACAGCACCTGGCTGCTGCCATAGGCCGCCTCGATATTGCGCACCGACAACATCATTCGCCCTCCGACGTGCCGAGATAGGCGTCGCGCACGTCGGCGTTGGCGCGAATATCGGCCGGCGTACCGGTGGCGATGCTGCGGCCATAGACCAGCACGGTGATGCGGTCGGCCAAGGCGAATACCGCATCCATATCGTGTTCAACCAGGAGCATGGTGTAGTCTGACTTCAGCTCGCCCAGCAGCGCGATCATGCTTTGGCTTTCCTCGATGCCCATCCCGGCCATGGGTTCATCGAGCAGCAACATCTTGGGCCGGGTCGCCAGCGCCATGGCGATTTCGAGCTGCCGCTGTTCGCCATGGGCCAGATTGCCGGCCAGAACGCCGCCCCGGCCTTCGAGACCGACCCGCGCCAGCATGTCACCGGCCGGTTTATACAATCGCGCGTCGCCGGCGGCGGGCCGCCAGAAGCGGAAGCTGTGGCCGCTCTGGGCCTGCACCGCCAGCGCGACGTTATCGAGTACGGTAAAATCGGGAAAAATGCTGGTGATCTGGAACGAACGGGCCAAGCCGCGATGAGAACGGGCGGAGGGTTTGAGGCGCGAAATGCGACGGCCGTTAAACACGATCTCGCCGCCATCGGCCTTGAGTTGCCCCGACAACAGATCGACCAACGTGGTCTTGCCAGCACCATTGGGACCGATGACGGCATGAATTTCGCCCGCCGCCACCTCCAATGACAAATTGTCGGTCGCGACGATGCCGCCGAACGCCTTGCGCAGGCTGCGCGTCGCCAGCATGGGATCAGCCATCATCGCGCCGCCGCTCGATCAGGCCGGTCAGACCACCGCGCACATAGAGTACGAGCAGGATCAGCAACGGCCCGAAGATCAAATGCCAGTGCACGGTGAGGTTCGACAGCACTTCCGACAGAATGAGAAACGCGGTTGCGCCCAGCACCGGGCCGAACAACGTGCCCATGCCGCCCATGATGACCATGAACATAAGCTCGCCCGAGCGCGGCCAGTCCATCATGTCGGGGCTGACGAAGCGCTCGAAATTAGCTTGAAGCACCCCGGCCAACCCGCAGATTATGCCGGAGATGACGAAGGCGGTCAGCCGGTAGCGGTAGGTCGGCACGCCGACCGTTTGCAGGCGCGTATCGTTCGACCGCGCACCCTGGATCACCATGCCGAAGCGCGAATTGACCAAGCGCCGGGTCAGATAGATGACAAATAGCAACACGGCGAAGGTCAGATAGTAGAAGCTTTTCTCATCGTTGATCGACAGATCGACGCCACCGACAGTGAACTCGCTGCGGTTCCAGATGTTGAGCCCGTCATTGCTGCCATATTTATCGGCGCTGACCCCGAGGAAAAACACCATCTGGGCAAAGGCCAGGGTGATCATGATGAAGTACGC
>JABDJY010000056.1 GCA_013003285.1 Alphaproteobacteria bacterium
CGGCGGCGCTGGTCGTGGGGCCGCTCACCCTGCGCCACGAGGCGGCGACCGGTATGCTGCCGTCAGGCGAAATTTCCGGGCACTTTCATCCCAAGGCCATTGTGCGTATCCGCGGGCGGCGCATCTCGGGCCGTTGCTTCGTCACCGACGGCCGCCGCCTGATCTTACCGGCCTTCGGCGCCTTCACCGGCGGGTTGAACGTGCTCGATCCGGCGCTGGCCACGCTGCTGCAACCGGCGTACCGCGTCTTCGTCATCGGCCAGCAGCGCCTCTTCGCCTTCCAGCACCACCAACTCACCCCCGATCCGCCGCGGGTTTAGGAGAGCTCTCTAAATCGCTACTTGTTCTGCGATGCGAGAAGTGTTTTACGGCAGGCGTCATAGCGAGTTCGGTTGTCGCGCCCAATAACGTCAGAAACAATTGCCGGCGTTTCGCACCGCACGCCGTCATCGAAAGCTTGCCGCAGACAATTGATCATTCGCGCGTCTGTCGTATCCACGTTGCTGAAATTGGAAAAACACCAGGCAGCGTGAGAGTTAATTCCGGGTTGTAGGCTGTGAGCGAGGAAACTGAGCTTTTGAGCCGCTCTGTTCTCTAAACGACGACGTTCAGAAGCCGATATTTGCGAAAAGGCTTCCCGAGCCAAGGTCCGTACGTTGTCATCGAGAAGGTTCTCTAGTGAGTAGAGATGGGAACTAGAAAGTGCTTGACCCAAAACGATATCAACTAATCCTTCGGTCAGTTGATCTCTTCGGTTATTTTGATAACCAGCGATAAGGCCCAAAAGTCCTGTTCCGGTAAACGCTTCTGGATAAAAGTTGCCCACACCAGCGTACAACGCCCCGTAAAATCGTCCGGCATATTTATCGGTTTGTTGGTCAGCTTGGATGTAATAAGCCAACGCGAAAAATGCGTATTCTGTATCCGGGAGATAACTTTTGTCGTTTGCACTCGCAAGAACTGCATCGATATCGCCGACGCCATCACATTCGGTCGGATGAAGCCTGCAGGCTAGAAGAAGATATGAGGGTGCGTTCACATGTCCTTCGAGATATGACGTCTGGAAAAGATCCACAAAATCTTTGGGCGCAAGTCCGGAATTCTCGAGCACGTAGGAATAGAAGCCAACGAGGAATGGCGCATATTTTCGCTCGTTTTCCAGGTTAGATCGCAGGATTTTGACGGCTTCGCCTGAATTTCGCTTGGAATACAAAGTGTCGTAATGCATCACGCCGAGCATCGTGTTGGCCAAGGCAAATTTCTCTTGCTGTAGTTCCTCCAGAATCCGCACCGCTTGCTCGTCTTGGAGATTCGAATACAGGGTCAACGCGGTTCGGAATCTCTCATCCTTGCTGTCGGCTTCCGCCGGCCCGGTCCTGGTAAGGAGGACTGCAAAGGAGAATACAGCCATCACTAAAACGAGTGACGCTGTTCTTCGGACAATCGGGAGTTCGATTAGACACTGATGCATTGCCGACAATAGCCTCGAAGAGCAAAGGCAATATCTTGACCGCCACAATCAGGATTGTCACCTAAACTGATTAGCCGGTAACTGTCCGTATATAGGCGGTTTGTTAGTTACCCAGGCAACCCGCCAAAGAGCGGCCGAGATTCTTCATCAGGTCGAAATAAAGCTCGGGACCGATGGCGAGGTCGGCGCCGATGGGGTCGAGTTCGGCCAGGGTTGCGTTGGTGCCGGAGACCACCGTGGCGGCGATGGCGTTGGGGAATTGCGGTTCGGCGAAGACGCATTTTATGTCCTGCGCCGCCAGCAGATCGCGGATTTCGCGCAAGCGCCGGGCGCCGGGCCGCCGTTCCGGCGAGAGGGCGATAGCCGTCGCCGGCGCTAAATCGAACGCGGCTTCGAAATGGCGATAGGCGTCGTGCAGCACGATGTAGGGCGATTTACGCACCGGCGCGAGCAGATCGCGCAGTTCGCCTTGCAGGCCGTCCAACCGGTCGTTGAGCGCGGCCAGGTTCCGGCCATAGGCGGCGGCGTTTTCACCGTCGTGGCGGCTGAGGGTCTCGGCGGCGATTTCGGCGATGCGCCGCGCATTGGCGACCGACAGCCAGATATGCGGGTCGCTGGCATGATCGCCGTGATCGCCGTGATCGCCGGGGCCGTCATGTTGGTCCGGAATGCGCTGCTCGGTAATGCCCGGCGCATCGGCCAGGCTGACCACGGTGCCGGACGCGAGGGCGGCGAGCGGTTTATCGAGAAAGGTCTCCAGGTCGGGGCCGACGCGAAACACCAAATGGGTGTTGGCCAGTGCTTGGGCGTCGGACGGGCGCAGCGAGAAGGCATGGGGCGAGGCGCCGGGCGGCACCAGCAGCCTTGGTTCGCCGACCCCTTCCATGACCGCGGCAACGAGCGAGTGGACCGGCGCGATCGACACGACCACATCGGGCGCGGCAAGCGCCGCCGGCACATCGGGCGCGGCCGGCGCCGCCGGTGCAACGGTTGCGCTGAGCGCCAGGGTTGTCAATGCGCCGATATATCGCCGCACGGTGCGGATCATGGCCAGCTACTCTTAATCCTAGATCGCCCGCGAGAATAAGGCTTTCGCGGCATAATGCAATATTATAACATAACATAATTGGATGATGGCAAAATCGTAGGATGCGCCTGATGTCAGAAACCCCAGACGGCGTCTTCGTCGGTAGCGATCACGACCATGGCAATTGCGTGTCGACCGCGCTCGATAGCGCCGCGGCGGTTTGCCAGCGGCGCGGCGTGCGGCTCACGCCCCTGCGCCGCCAGGTGCTCGAACTGGTCTGGCAGAGCCACCAGCCGATCGGCGCCTATGCGGTGCTCGACGCCCTGCAGGCCAATCGCCGCGACGATGCGCCGGACGGGCGAACCAGCGCCGTGGCGCCGCCGACGGTCTACCGGGCGCTGGAGTTTCTGCTCGGTCAGCGCCTGATCCACCGCATCGAATCCCTGAACGCCTATATCGGCTGTGTCCATCCCGGCGCCCGCCACGCGGCGCTGTTTCTCATCTGCAATGGCTGCGGCAGCGCCGCCGAGCTGGAAAGCGCGACGCTGCTGACCGCGATCGATAACGCTGCGGCCGATGCCGGCTTCGCTATCGAACGGGTTGCCGTCGAGGTCGCCGGCCAATGTCCCGATTGCCAGGGCGCCGTCGATGTCGCCTGAGGCGCTTATTTCGGTCAGCGATCTGACGGTGCGGTTCGGCGAAACCGTAACCTTGGATTCGGTAAACCTGGAAGTGCGGCCGGGCGAAATCGTCACGGTGATCGGCCCCAACGGCGCCGGCAAGACCACCTTGCTGCGGGTCGTCTTGGGCTTGAACGAGCCGGATACAGGTCAGGTGCAGCGGCGCCGTGGATTACGTATCGGCTATATGCCCCAGAGCATCGCCATCGACGACACGCTGCCGCTGACCGTGCGGCGGTTTTTGGATTTGGGCGGACGGGTAGCGAAGGGCCGCCGCCGCGAAGTGCTCGACAATGTCGGGGTGCAACGCCTGCTCGACCAGCCGCTGCAGCGCATTTCCGGCGGTGAGATGCAGCGTGTGTTGCTGGCGCGCGCCCTGTTGCGCGAGCCCCAATTGCTGGTGCTCGACGAACCGGCCCAAGGCCTCGATGTGGCCGGACAGGCCGATCTCTACGAACTTATCGGCCAATTGCGCGGCGAACTGGGCTGCGGCGTCTTGATGGTCAGCCACGATCTGCATCTGGTGATGGCGGCGGCCGATCGCGTGGTGTGCCTCAACCACCATGTTTGCTGCACCGGCGCGCCCCACGATGTGCGCGAAAACCCAGAATATCTCGCCCTGTTCCCGGAGACCGAGATCGCCTCGTTGGGCATCTATACCCATCACCATGATCACGCCCATGCGGTCACCGGCGAAGTGGTCGGGGCCCATGATCACGCCGATCATCATTATGGTCATCACGGCGGGGCAGATCATGGATGATTTTCTAATCCGCGCCGCCATCGGCGGCATCGGCGTGGCGGCGGTGACCGGTCCGCTCGGCGCGTTCGTGGTGTGGCGGCGCATGGCCTATTTCGGCGACGCGCTGTCCCATTCGGCATTGCTCGGTGTCGCGCTTGGTCTGTTACTTGGCAGCAACGTCAATGTCGCCATCATCGCGGTCTGCATCGCTGTCGCCTTGCTGTTGGTGGCGCTGCAACGCCAGCGCTACCTGGCCAGCGACACCGTGCTGGGTATTCTGGCCCATGGCACGTTGAGCCTGGGTTTGGTGGTCGTGGCGCTGCAGGGCTCGGTGCGGGTCGATCTGTTCGCGCTGCTATTCGGCGATGTGTTGGCCATGACCGTGACCGATCTCTACTGGATCTATGGCGGCGGCGTGGTGGCGCTGGCGCTGTTGTTGTGGCTCTGGCGGCCGCTATTGGCGGTGACCGTGCATGAGGATCTGGCCCGCGTCGAAGGGGTCAATGTGGTGGCGGTGCAGCTCGGCTTCATGGTGGTGATCGCGCTGGTGATCGCCGTCGCCATCAAAATAGTGGGGATATTGTTGCTGACGTCGCTGCTAGTCATCCCGGCAGCGGCGGCACGGCGAGTGTCCTCGACCCCGGAAATGATGGCGATCCTCGCTGCGATCATCGGCACCGTGTCGGTCATCGGCGGCCTGTCAGGCTCGCTGCAATGGGATACGCCGGCCGGCCCGTCGGTCGTCCTCGCCGCGGTGGTGCTGTTTCTGCTGGTAATGCTGATCCCCGCCGGGCGGCGAACCTAGGCCCTTTTAGGGGTGCGAAGCTCGTAGATCAGCCAGAGGGTCGCGGTGAGCAGGAAAACCGCTCCCGCTTGATGCGCCGCGGCCAGCGGCACTGGCACGGCAAAGATCAGCGTCGATATGCCCAACGTGACCTGCAGGCAGACGATAATCAGCAATCCGTTGGCCACACGGCGTGCCCGCTGCACCAGCACGATCCAGCGGCTGCGCCACCAGGTGGCGATGGCGACGATCAACGACACGATGGCCAGCACCCGGTGGTGAAACTGGATGGTGGCGATGTCCTCAAACGCGCTGGTGTACCAGGGTTGTGGCAGATATCCCGCCGGCACCAGCGATCCGTCCATCAGCGGGAAGGTGTTATAGGCCAGGCCCGCATCGGTGCCGGCGACGAAAGCACCCGACAATATGGTCACGGTCACCAGAACAAGGGTGGTTATGGCCAAGGTCCGTATGCCCGACAATCGCCGGTCCGGCGTTGTCTCGGGTACCGGATGGCGCAATTGCAGCGCGGTCCACAACAGCGCGACGTACAAAACCAGGGCCGCCATCAAATGGGCGGCCAGCCGGTACTGGCTAACCTCCGGTATATCGACCAGGCCGCTTTGCACCATATACCAGCCCAGAACGCCTTGGGCGCCGCCCAGGATGAACAGCACGAGTAGGCGGGGCGCTAAGGATAGTTCGATCTTCCGGCGCAGCAGGAACCATAGAAAGGGCAAGAAGAAGGCGATGCCGATCAACCGGCCCCAGAAGCGGTGGGCCCATTCCCACCAGAAGATCGCCTTAAAGCCAGCGAGCGTGATGCCGGTGTTGACCTCTTGGTACTGCGGGCTGGTCTGGTAGAGATTGAATATCCGCGCCCATTCGGCATCGGAGAGCGGCGGGAAAAAACCCATCAAGGGGCGCCATTCGACGATCGACAGGCCCGAGCCGGTCAGCCGCGTGATGCCGCCGATCGAAACCATGATCAGGATCATCGCGGCCATGGTGAACAGCCACGCGGCGATTGCCCGGTTTGCCGCTGAGGGGCGTCCGGTCGTCGCGAATTGTTGTGCCGTCTGGCTCACCATTTGACTTCGATCCGTCGTGTGGCGGCAGTTTGCGCGGGCGCCTTTTTCGATGCAAGCGGGCGCGCCCATCAGTCGCAGGTGAGGCGGTTTACATGCTGCTTACACGCTGCGTCCGATCGTCGCACACGATAGGCCGATCGGGTAGTGACCCGCGCGTAGCCGTTGTTGTAGAATCACGTGCGCATGACGAAGGTGTGTTCACGAGTGTTGCTGTGAATGGGGTCGTCTGTGCGTGGTTTCGCTCTTGGGAGGTTTTGGGCGGACGCGTTTGATAGGTGGGGAACAAGTTACACATTGTAAAGGCGTATCGACGAGTTGGATCGTTTCGATCTTCTGGCTCGCAATAGCAAGGATAACGATTGAATGTGGGTAGCAATCATAGTGGTGTTGGTGGCGCTCGGCTCGCTGGTGTTTCACCTTATGACGCCGTGGTGGTCGACTGAAATTGCCTCCAACTGGGGATCGATGGATCTGACCATCGATATCACCTTTTGGGTTACCGGGCCGGCTTTCATCATTATTGTCTTGTTTGTGGCGTATTGCATTTACAAATTCCGCGCCCAGTCAGGCGCCGCAGAGGCGGCACCTAATTCAAATCATAAGGCCAGCTACGAGCCCGAGAACAAAAAGCTCGAAGTGTGGCTGACGGTCGGCACCGCGATCGGTGTGGCGATTCTGTTGGCGCCGGGTCTGGTGGTTTGGAACAATTATGTCACCGTGCCCGACGACGCGGTCGAAATCGAGGTCATGGGCCAGCAATGGCAGTGGGGCTACCGTTATCCGGGCGCCGACGGCAAGCTGGGCACCACTGATGCCCGGCTGGTCAGCGGTGACAACCCATTCGGTCTGCACTTAGATGACCCCAATGGCCAGGACGATATTCTGGTTGAGGGCGACGATTTGCATCTGCAACTGGGTCAGCCGGTCAATGTGTTGTTGCGCTCGCTCGATGTGCTGCACGATTTCTACGTGCCGGAGTTCCGCGCCAAGATGGATATGGTTCCCGGTTTGGTGACCTTCTTCTGGATGACGCCGATCCGCACCGGCAGGTTCGACATTCTATGCGCCGAACTGTGCGGCACCGGCCATTATGCGATGCGCGGCAATGTGGTTGTCGATGAAAAGGCGGATTATGACGCCTGGTTGGCGGAGCAACAGACTTTTGCGCAATTCCGGGCGTCACTCCAAGACAAGTCGAAAAACGTCAAGTCGGTCGCGATGAATGACGTCATTGAGGACAAAACGGACGGTGGCTCGCCAGTTTCGCCAGTAGCGATGAATGCGGCCATGAACACGGTGGGCCCAATGCCCGCACATGGCGCGGCAACGCGCTAAAAGACAAAGTTCACAGGGCGTCTCAGAGAAAGATTGATGAGGGTTAGTTGATGGTTGATATCACCCAAGAGAAAGTCGAGAACGTCGGACCGGCCGAGGTTCCCGAAATGGAGCTGTATCACGCGCATAGCTGGTGGACGAAGTATGTCTTCTGTCAGGACGCGAAGGTTATCGCCATCCAATATGGCGGCACCGCCGTCGCGATCGGCATGGTCGGCTTGATTTTGTCTTGGGTCATGCGGCTGCAGTTAGGTTTTCCTGAAACCTTCTCCTTCATCAGCCCGGAAGCGTATCTGCAGTTTGTCACCATGCACGGCATGATTATGGTCATCTACTTGCTGACGGCCCTGTTTTTGGGCGGTTTCGGCAATTATTTGATCCCGCTCATGGTTGGGGCTCGAGACATGGTGTTTCCGTACGTGAACATGCTGAGCTACTGGATCTATCTGCTGGCCGTCCTCATCCTGGTCGCCAGTTTCTTTGTGCCGGGCGGACCCTCCGGGGCCGGTTGGACGCTTTATCCGCCACAAGCCATTCTTTCCGGTACGCCGGGGAGCGGCGCCGGTATCGTCCTGATGCTCATCTCGCTGGCGTTTTTCATCGTCGGCTTCACCATGGGCGGCCTGAACTATGTGGTCACCATCCTGCAGGCGCGCACCCGTGGCATGACCTTAATGCGCATGCCGCTGACCATCTGGGGCATCTTCACCGCCACCGTATTGGCGCTGTTAGCCTTCCCGGCTCTGTTCGTCAGCGCCATCATGATGACCCTGGACAGCGTTCTGGGCACCAGCTTCTTCATGCCGGCGATCGTCGAGTTCGGCGAGCAGCTCGCCTATGGCGGTGGTAGCCCGGTACTGTTCCAGCATCTGTTCTGGTTCTTCGGTCATCCGGAAGTCTACATCGTCGCCCTGCCGGCATTCGGTGTAGTGTCCGATCTGCTCAGCGTCCATGCACGACGTCACATCTTTGGCTATCGGATGATGGTCTGGGCCATCGTCGGCATCGGCGCGTTGAGTTTCGTCGTGTGGGCGCACCATATGTATGTCAGTGGCATGAACCCCTATTTCGGCTTCTTCTTCGCCACCACCACTTTGATCATCGCGGTGCCGACGGCCCTCAAGGTCTATAACTGGACCTTGACCCTGTGGCGCGGCGATATTCACCTAACCTTGCCGATGCTGTTCTCCATCGCCTTCATCATCACCTTCGTGAATGGTGGCATTACCGGCTTGTTCCTAGGCAATGTGGTGGTCGATGTACCGCTGTCGGATACCATGTTCGTGGTCGCGCATTTCCATATGGTCATGGGGGTGGCGCCGATCCTGGTTGTCTTCGGCGCGATCTATCACTGGTTCCCGCTGATGTCAGGTCGCATGTTGAACAACGCCATGGGGCAGTTCCACTTCTGGGTAACCTTCCTCGGTGCCTATCTGATCTACTTCCCGATGCATTATCTCGGCTTCGTCGGTGTACCGCGTCGTTACTGGGAGATTGGTGAGACGAGTTTCATCACCACGCCCATCGAATCGCTGAACGCGTTCATCACCGTTGCGGCCTTGATCGTCGGCTTCGCTCAGCTCGTGTTCATCTACAATATCATCGTGAGCGTCTTCAAAGGCGAGCCGGCCGAACGCAACCCGTGGAAAGCCACGTCGTTGGAATGGCAGACCGAAACTGTACCGCCGGGGCATGGCAATTTCGGTGAAGAGGCGCCGGTGGTTTATCGCTGGGCCTATTCCTTCAGCGTTCCGGGCGCCGTAGACGATTATATTCCGCAGAACGTCCATCCCGATGATGTGAAGAAAATAGCCGCGGCGGAAGGCGACTAACCATGGACTTCTTCCAGGAGATCCGCACCAAACCCTGGCTTGAATCCCAGGTTGAGATCGACAATGAGCGGTCGGGAGGGTCCTATACCCTGCCGTCAGTAAAGGTCGGGTTGCGGGTTTTCGTGGCGGTTGTTGGCGTGGTGTTCTCGTTGTCTGTGGTGGCCTATTCGGATCGCATGACACTGGCCGACTGGCGCCCCGTGCCAGAGCCGTTGCTGATGTGGCTGAACATTATCGTGCTCGTCGGCGCCAGTGTGGCCATGCAATGGGCGGTGCGAAGCGCACAGCGCGATCGGACCTCGAATGTCGAGGTTGGAATGCTCATCGGCGGTGCCTGCACCTTGGCGTTTTTGGCCGGCCAACTTTTGGTGGTTCGTCAGTTGGATGAGTTAGGCTATTTCGCGCCGACCAATCCAGCGCTTGCGTTTCTCTACATGCTGACGGGGCTGCACGCGGTACACATTCTCGGCGGCATGGTTGCGTGGGGGCGCACCCTATTACGCATTTGGGGTGGCGCGGACGCGCAGCAAGTTCGCATGAGCGTTGAGTTATGCGCCTTCTACTGGCATTTCCTGCTGGCTATTTGGCTGTTTTTATTCGTTTGGTTTGTGATTACGTAATGAGGATCAGGGGCACATGACCGAAGCTAATGTGACGCATGGCGCGGGACCGGGTGACCGGCCGGACGGCTTGCAAGGAGTAGTTGCCGACTTTGCGTCGGACCAAAGGGCGTTCAAGAACGTTCATTGGGGCAAGGCCATGATGTGGATCTTCCTCCTCAGTGATACGTTCATTTTTAGCACCTTCCTGGTCTCCTACATGACCGTGCGCATGTCGACCGTCGTGGAATGGCCGATTCCCAGCGACGTGTTCGCGTTACATATGTTCGGCGCCGACATTCCACTGATCCTCATCGCGATCATGACCTTCATCCTGATCACCAGTAGCGGCACCATGGCCCTCGCGGTGAACTTCGGCTATCGCCAAAACCGTAAGGTAACGACGCTTCTTTTGATCATAACGGCGCTGTTAGGCGCCTCGTTTGTCGGTATGCAGGTCTTCGAGTGGTCGAAGTTGATCCACGAAGGAGTGCGGCCCTGGGGGAACCCGTTCGGCGCGCCGCAATTCGGCGCGACCTTCTTCATGATTACAGGCTTCCACGGCCTTCACGTCTCGGTCGGTGTATTGTTCTTGTTTATCGTGGCGCGAAAAGTCTGGCGCGGCGATTATGATGTCGGCCGGCGCGGCTTCTTTACCAGCCGTAAGGGTACCTACGATATCGTTGAGTCCATGGGCCTGTATTGGCATTTCGTCGATCTGGTTTGGGTCTTCATTTTCGCATTTTTCTATCTCTGGTAGGGGGGGCACTCATGGCATCCGCTGAAGGCCAACAACATCCGCTTGGCATATATTTTAAGATCTGGGGTCTGCTGTTTATCCTCAGTGCCATGTCCTATATGGTCGATATTCTTGAATTTCAGGGATATCTTCGCTGGTCGCTTATCATCATCTTCATGATGTTGAAGGCGGGGCTCATCGTTGCCGTGTTCATGCATATGGTGTGGGAGCGCTTGGCCATCGTCTATGCCATTCTGGTACCGCCCCTGGCTCTGCTGGTGTTGATGGCCTTGATGGCGTTTGAAGGCGATTACACGAACTTCACCCGGTTCCTCTACTTTGTGAACGGTAGCGGCGGCTAGCGCTTGAAGCGTTGTTTGGCCAAACCGGTGAGGCAACGCGTCGAATAAATTCTAGCAACGACGCAGTTATGCTGGCAGTGTTGTGTCCAGGTTGCGCGGTCGCATATTGTGATCGGCGGTAGCAACCGAAACGAGGGGCACCGCCATGTCGAATGAACAATCCATCGACTATGCCGATAGCGGTCCGGCGCGTCCGACCGTGCGCAAGATCGATGTGTCGGATCTGAAGGAAGCGCTGGTTCTGGGCTTCAAGGATTTCGACGCCAAGCCCACCCATATCATGCTGCTATTTATCATTTACCCGATCGTCGGCGTGATATTGATCAACCTGTCGGCCGGTTATCAGGTGCTGCCGCTAATCTTTCCGATTATCGCTGGTTTCGCCCTGATTGGCCCGATGGCCGCGGTCGGCCTCTACGAGATTAGCCGGCGCCGCGAAGCCGGCCTCGATTACTCGATAAAATACGCCTTCCAGGTCCACCGTTCGCCGTCGATCGGCGCCATCATTACGCTCAGTCTCATTATGATGGTGATCTATTTCGCCTGGTTGGGTTCCGCTTTGCTGATCTTCAATCTAACCTTCGGCGAAACGCCCACATCGTTCTGGGGCTTTGCGCGTGAGGTCATCTCAACGCCGGCGGGTTGGACTCTGATCATCGTCGGCGGCGGTGTTGGCGGTGTCTTTGCGGTTGTCGTGCTGGCGCTCAGCGTGGTGTCGTTTCCGATGCTGCTCGATCACGATGTCAGCGCTGCCGTGGCGATCAGCACTTCGGTGCGTGCGGTCGCGGCGAACCCGGTCACCATGGCGATCTGGGGCTTTATCGTTTCGGGCGCCCTGATACTCGGCTCGATTCCGGCCTTCTTCGGCCTCGCCGTGGCCATGCCGGTACTGGGCCACGCCACATGGCACCTATATCGCAAGGTTGTGGAAGTCTAACGGTTTCAGGTCGCGACGTTCTCGGCGATAAGCGCGGCGAACAATACGAATAGATAGAGTATCGAGAAGCCGAACATGCGCTTGGAAGCGCGGTCGGTTTTGGTGCGCATGATCTGAACCGCCAACCAGGCGAGATAAGCGCCGACGATGGCGGCGACGGCGCCGTAGACCAGCCCCGCTGTACCCAAGAAGACAGGCACAAAAGTAAGCGGTACCAGCAACGCCGTGTAGATTAGGATCTGCCGCCGTGTCTCAGCCGGTCCGGCGACCACCGGCAGCATGGGAACGCCAGCCTTGGCATAGTCGCCTTCGCGATACAGCGCCAGCGCCCAGAAATGCGGTGGCGTCCACATGAAGATGATCAGGAACAGCACGATCGAATCCAGCGTGATCGACCCGGTCACCGCGGCCCAACCGATCATCGGGGGCACGGCGCCGGCGGCGCCGCCGATGACGATGTTCTGCGGCGTGCGCCGTTTCAGCCAGATGGTGTAGACGAAGATATAGAAGCCCGCGGCGGCGGCGAGCAGAGCGGCGGCGACCCAGTTGAGCAACAGGCCCATGGTCAGGACAGGCAATATGTTGAGGGTAATGCCAAACGCTAGCGCCTTGTTCGGTGCGATGCGCCCGGCCGGGATGGGCCGATTGCGGGTGCGCTCCATCAGCGCGTCGATATCGCGCTCGTACCACATGTTGATTGCACCGGCCGCACCGGCGCTGATCGCGATACACAGCACTGCCACAATCGTCAGGAGGGGGTGCAGCGTGCCTGGCGCCACCACCATGCCGGCGAACCCGGTAAATACGACCAGCGACATTACCCGCGGCTTGAGCAGCGCCATATAGTCGCTCGCCCGCGCGGTTGTGCTCTCGGCGATGCGTTGTGCTGCGCCCGTCGTCTCTACGGTCATTCCCCAGCTCTCCTCGCCGGCCAATATAGCGACAAGGGTCTTCCGGGGTAACAGTATTTCGGCTGTGGACCGCCGTTATTCGGCTAAAAATCGCGCTGCGGCTTTTTGCCGCGTGTGCCAAACCCCCACCAATAGCGGCCTCTGGCCGGCAGGCATGGTAAAGAGCTCCCAGCCGCACAATTGCCTTATTGTGCCGTTACCTAAGAATTTACCTCTCTTTGTTATGGCTCTAATCCGGAGCCTAACGCTCACACCGCAAAGGTTTGTTATCGGTCCGAGAGGGGCTGTATTTGGGAGCTTTCGGCTGCTATAGACGCGTTATCGGAGATGTCCGATTTTATACGAGGAGACACTGGTGAAACACATTATTGCAACCGCCGTTATGACCGTAGCCCTGACCGGTGGCGCGGCCACAGCACTTGCCGATGGCGATCCCGCCGCCGGCGAAAAATTCTTCAAATCTCGCTGCACGGCGTGCCATACCGCAGATGAGGGTGGCAAGAATAAAGCCGGCCCCAACCTGTTCGGTGTCTTCGGCGCCACGGCCGGCGTGCGTGTTGCCAGCTTTGAGAAACGTCACTCGAAGCAGTTGAAAGCATCGGGCATTGTCTGGGACGAGGACACTCTCGACAAATTCTTGGAGAACCCCAAGGGTTTCGTGAAGGGCAGCAAGATGAACCTGAAAGTCTCCAAGGAAGACGATCGGGAAAACGTCATCGCGTATCTCGAGACCTTAAAGTAGCGCAGGAATGACCCTCGCGCTGCGTTAGTCGCGTGTAAGAGGGCCGAATGTTCATATCGACAGCCCATGCACATGGGCTTCTCGGCGGCGAAGCGGGGTCCCATGACGGGCCCTTGCTTCTGCTGGCGATAGCGACCTTTGTGATTTCGCTGCTTGTCGCCGAGAAGAAATGGCGCCGGCGCAAGCTGCGTCTGCAAAACGCCGCCGCGGCGGCCGGGGCCGATGAGGCCGAGCCGGCGGTACAAGCCGAAACTGATATTACCGAAAAAGAATAACCGGCCGCGGGAGGATTAGACCTCCCAGGTGTGACCTCGGTGCAGCAGCTTATCGAAGTCGCCGTCGCCCTTTTCGCTTTTAATTGTGTTGATCTGGTCATGCACCGCGCCATCGTAGGTCGGCGCCGGGGCGCAATACAGTACGCCCAGTGCGACTGGGAAGGCCGGTGGCTGCATAGCGGCCAGCAGCATGGCCAGCGGCCGGTTGGTCTCGTCGTGGAGCAGAATATCGGCCTCTGTGACGCCATCTTCGCCGATGGTGACGACTTCCAGCTCGAGCAGGCCCTGCTTCATGCGCAGCCCCTTACTGGACTCGGCGCCGAAGATCAGCGGCTTGCCATGTTCGACATGGATTTGCATGTCGGCCTGCGCGCCTTTCTCCGTGAAATGCTTGAAGACACCATCATTGTAGACGATGCAGTTCTGGAAAATTTCAACGAACGAAGCGCCTTTGTTTTCATAGGCGCGCTGTAGAACGACCGGCAGATGCTTTTGCAAAATATCGGCCGAGCGCGCAATGAAGCGGCCGCCGGCGCCAAGCGCGAATTGGGCCGCCGATACGGGCCGGTCGACCGAGCCATAAGGCGTCGAGGGCGAGCGGGTGCCGGTTTGCGATGTCGGCGAGTACTGGCCCTTGGTCAGGCCGTAGATTTCGTTATTGAACAGCAGGATCTGCATATCGACGTTGCGGCGCAGCGCATGCATGGTGTGGTTGCCGCCGATCGACAGCATGTCGCCGTCGCCGCCGACGACCCAAACATCGAGGTCCGGGTTGGCCAGCTTGACGCCGGTCGCGATGGTCGGCGAGCGGCCGTGGATCGTGTGGAAGCCGTAGGTTTCCATGTAGTAGGGGAAACGGGCGGCGCAGCCGATGCCCGAGACGAACACCGTTTGTTCCGGATCGACCTGCATATCGGCGAGGGTCCGCTGAACCGCCTTGAGGATGGCGTAGTCGCCGCAGCCGGGGCACCATCGGACTTCTTGGTCAGTCGCGAAATCCTTGGCCGTCAGTTTTTCAGGAGGCGTTTGGACGTTCATCTTATTTCTCCAACCGGCTGCGAATGGCCGTTTCCAACTCGTTGATCAGGAATGGCTTACCATTCACCTTGTTGAATCCCTCGGCCGGGACAAGATACTGCGCGCGCAGCAAGGTGACCAATTGGCCGTTATTCATTTCCGGCACTAGAACTTGGTCGAAACCACCCAGCAGATCGCCCAGATTGCGCGGCAGCGGCCAGATGTAGCGCAGATGGACGTGGGCGACCTTCAACCCTTCCAGGCGCATATTGCTGACCGCGCGGTTGATCGGTCCGTAGGTCGAACCCCAGCCGACCACCACCAGATCGTCGCCGATCTCGCCCTGGTCGATTTCTTGCTCGGGAATATCGTTGGCGATGCCGTCGATCTTGGCGGCGCGAAGATCGGTCATCTTTTGATGGTTTTCCGGTGCGTAGGAAATATGTCCCGACCCATCGGCGCGTTCGATGCCGCCGATACGGTGCGCCAGTTGCGGCGTGCCGGGCTTGACCCAGGGCCGCGCCAATGTTTCCGGGTCGCGCGAGAACGGCTGGAAGTCTTCCGGATCGGTGCGGAATTCAACCTCGAAGGGCTCGTATTTCGACATGTCCGGGATGAGCCACGGCTCCGACGCGTTGGCCAAATAGCCGTCGGTGAGCAGCATGACCGGGGTCATGAACTTGGTCGCCAGGCGCACCGCTTCGATGGCGACGTCGAAACCGTCGGTTGACGAGCTGACCGAAATGACCGGCATCGGCGCGTCTGCATTACGCCCGAAGACCGCTTGGTACAGATCCGACTGTTCGGTCTTGGTGGGCAGGCCTGTCGACGGTCCGGCGCGCTGCGAGTTCACGATGATCAGGGGAAGCTCGGTCGCAATGGCCAGCCCGATGGCTTCCATTTTCAACGCTATACCGGGTCCGGAGCTGGAGGTGATACCCAGCGAGCCCGCATAAGAGGCGCCGATGGCGGCGCCGACCGCGGCGATCTCGTCTTCTGCCTGGAACGTCACCACGCCGAATTCCTTCATGGCGGCAAACTGATGCAGCAGCGCCGAAGCCGGCGTGATCGGATAGGAGCAGAAGGTGAGGTCGACATTGGCCAGCTGGGTGCCCTTGAGCAGGCCCAAGGCAATGGAGTCGGTGCCGGTCACAGTGCGGTAGAGGCCGGGCTCAATCTGCGCCGGCGGAATGCTGTAGCCGCCGATCTCGGCGGGCATTTCCGCGGTTTCGCCGAATGCATGGCCGGCATTGAGGGCGGCGATGTTGGCGGCGGCGATATCGGTGTTCTTGGCGAACTTGTCGTTAAGCCAATCGACCGACGCCTGCCGGCGCCGCCCATACATCCAATAGATCAGGCCGAGCGCCCACATGTTTTTCGAGCGCAGCGCTTCCTTGTTCGAAAGGCCGAATTCCTTCACCGCCTCGACGGTCAGGCGCGACATATCGATCTTGATGACGCGGTACTTGTCGAGGCTGTCGCCCTCTTCCAGCGGGTTGGCGTCGTACCCGGCTTTCGCCAGGTTACGGTCGGTAAACGCGCCGGTGTCGGCGATGACGATGCCGCCGAGTTTGACGTCGGCGAGGTTGGTGATCAACGCCGCCGGGTTCATCACCACCAGCACGTCGAGTTCGTCGCCCGAGGTCATGATCTTGCGGGCGCCAAAATTAATCTGAAACGCCGATACACCGAATGTGGTGCCGGCGGGGGCGCGGATTTCGGCGGGGAAATCGGGGAAGGTTGCCAGATCGTTTCCGGCCAGCGCGGCGGTCAGCGTAAACTGGGTGCCGGTAAGCTGCATACCGTCGCCGGAATCTCCGGCGAACCGGACAACGGCTGATTCAACTTCGTCGCGTTTTTCTTCCGGCCGCTCCAGGGCGGATACCTCGGACATATACTTCTTCCTTGGGCGATATTTTGTAAGGCTAAGAGGTCACACTCGGCGTTTGACGCCAGCGTCTGATTGCGGGCGTAACTTCTTCCTCTGTTGCGCCTGTTTCAAGCACAAAATGGCACTTTCTCGCTGAAAATTAAGTCTTTTTCCGCTTAATCAAGCACAGCCAGCATATCCGGCACTCTCACAAACTTGCGACGGGGCGCTTCGCCGCTCGCCGCGGCGATTTCGGCCTGCTCGATTTGCTGCCAATCGGCATAGTTAACGACTCGGACGCCGCGCTCCTTAAGCATGGCGGACAAGGCTGCGCGGCCCGGTTTGCTGCCCTCGGCGCCGTCTTCGAGGATCTGGTTCGCCGCGGTCTCGCCATCCGGTTTGTTGGTGCCGATGACCCCGGTGGGGCCCCGTTTGATCCAGCCGACCGCATAGACCCCGTCGCCGACCCGGCCCTCATCATGGACGACGATGCCATTGTCGTCATCGAAGGGGACGCCCTCGATGGGAATCGAATAATAACCGATGGCCGCGACCACCAGGCCACATTCGATATCGAAGAACTCGCCAGTGCCGACGGCGCGGCCGTCCTCGACCTTGGTGCGCTCGACGCGCAGGCCCTCCACCTTGTCGCCGCCCAGCACTTCGACCGGGTTGGCGAAGAATTCGAAATGAACGTTCTTTGCCTTGCCGGCCGGGTCCACATCGAGAAACTCGCGCATGGTCGCCAAATTACGTTCTTTTAGGCGCTGATCGCGGTCGGACCATTCGCCGGTCACTTCGTCGGGTAGTTGATCGGCGTGGACGATCGGCATGCAATTATCCAGCTTGCCCATCTCGCGCAGCTCCACATTGGTGAACTTCGCCTCGATCGGCCCGCGCCGGCCGAACAGGTACACATCGGTCAGGGGCGATGCCTGCACCGCGTCTGCCGCATGATCGGCGATATCGGTCGCGGCCATTTCTTCCGGCGTCTTGACCAGCACCCGGGCCGCGTCGATGGCCACGTTGCCGACCCCGACCACGGCCACCGCGCCGACGTTCAAATCGGGGTTCAGGTCGGTGAAGTCGGGATGGCCGTTATACCAGCCGACAAAATCGGCGGAACCATACACGCCTTCCTTATCGCCGCCGGGGATGCCCAGTTTACGGTCGGTCGGGGCGCCAACTGCCAGCACGACCG
>JABDJY010000065.1 GCA_013003285.1 Alphaproteobacteria bacterium
CTCCCCCCAGCGAGGGGGAGGGTTAGGGAGGGGGGGGGGCCAAGCCACTCGGTCTCAAGGAGACAGCCTTTTTTTAACACCCTACAGCGTCAGCACGGTCGATCCGCTGGTGCGGCGCTCCATCACGTCGATCTGCGCCTGGGCCGCGTCCGTCAGGGCGTAGCGCTGGCCGACGATCGGTTTCACATCGCCCGTCGCCATCACCTCGAACAAGGCCGTGGCAGCGTTTTCGACCTCCTGGCGGGTCAGGTGGTAGTAGCGCATCGAGGCCTTGGTGAAGAACAGCGAGCCGTGCATTTGAAGCTCGATCGGGTCGATCGGCGCGAGCACGCCCGAGGCATTGCCGAAATTCACGTAATAGCCGCGCGGGCGCAGGGCCTCGAGGGACGCCTGCCACACCGCCGGGCCAACCGAATCGTAGACCACATGGACGCCCTGGCCGCCGGTGACCTCGCGCGCCAGCTCGGTGAAATTTTCGGTGCGCGAGTTAACCGCATAGGCCGCGCCATTGGCCAAGATCAACTCCTTCTTGTCTTCCGACGTGGTGGTGCCGATCACCGTGACGCCCAAGCGCTTGAGCCATTGGCACATATACAGGCCGACCCCGCCGGCCGCGGCGTGGACCAGCGCGAATTCGCCCACATTGACCGGGTAACAGCGATTGACCAGATATTCCACGGTCATGCCCTTGAGCAGGGCGGCCGCCGCGGCCTCGTCGCTGATCCCATCGGGTAGGGCTACCACATGGGCCGCATCGATCAGCCGGCCTTCGGCATAGGCGCCGGAAAATCCCGCCGCATAGGCGACCCGCTGGCCGACAGCGAAGCCTTCGACACCCTCACCAACCGCCTCGACGACCCCCGCCGCTTCCGCGCCCGGCACTGCGGGCAGCTCTGGCAGCACCGGATATTTGCCTTCGCGCACCAGTGCATCGAGGAAGTTGAAACCGATCGCGGTATGGCGCAGCCGCAACTGTCCCGGGCCAGGGTCGCCGATATCGATATCCTCCCATTTGAGGACCTCGGGGCCGCCGAATTCATGAAACCGGATCGCTTTGACCATATGCCTCTCCTAAATTGTTCGTGTATTTGTCGCCGGGCGCTGTCGTGATAGGCTGGCGTCAATAATGTCAATAACGCCGCATAATGTGGCCATCAGAGGGGGAAAGGCAAACCATGGCACGTCCCGTCATCATCAGCTGCGCCGTCACCGGCGGCGCCGACACCAAGGGCATGAACCCGGCCGTCCCGGCCACGCCGGAAGAGATCGCCAACGAAGTACTGGCCGCCAATGCCGCCGGCGCCGCCGTGGCCCATATCCATGTGCGCAACCCGGAAACCGGCAAGCCCAGCATGGATCCGGTCTATTACGGCGAAGTGGTCAATCGCGTGCGCGATGCGGGCTGCGAGGTCGTAATCAATCTGACCACCGGCCCCGGGGCGCGGCTCGACGTCGATACACAATCACCAAATGTGCCCGGCCCCGGCAGCGTGATGAAGACCGCCGAAGAGCGGGTCATTCACGTGCTGGAGAACAAGCCCGACATCTGTTCGCTCGACGTGGCGACGATGAATTTCGGCGACCGCCCCATGGTGAACTCGCCGGAAATGATCGCCGAGATGGCCAAGCTGATCCAATCGGTCGGCGTGAAGCCCGAGCTCGAAGTCTTCGATGTGGGCCATGTGCGCCTGGCCAATTCCCTGGTCGAGAAAGGCGTCATCGCCGGTCCCAACCCGCTCTACCAGCTTTGCCTCGGCATTCCCTGGGGCGCACCGGCGGATGCGGAGACCATGACCCTGATGCGCAATATGCTGCCCGACGGCGCGCTGTGGGCCTCGTTCGGTATTTCGCGCTTCGAATTCCCCATGGTCGCCGCGGCGACGGTGCTCGGCGGCCATGTGCGCGTCGGGCTGGAGGACAATCTCTATATCGCGCGCGGTGAACTGGCCTCGGGCAATGCGCAACTGGTCGAGCGCGCGGTGCAGATCATCGAACTGCTCGGCGACGATGTCGCCACCCCGGCCCAGGCCCGCGAAATTTTCGGCATCTCCGGATCGAGCAGCGCCAGCAAGGCGGCGGAGTAGACAAACACGGCGGCGCCAAACGGCGCACACAAGGGAGGGCATTTTACCATGGCACGTCCCGTTATCGTTTCCTGCGCCATTACCGGCGGGTCCGACACCAAGGCAATGAACCCGGCGGTGCCGGTCACGCCGGAAGAGATCGCCAGCGAGATCATCGAGGCCCACGCCGCCGGCGCGGCGATCGCCCATGTTCATGTGCGCGATCCCAAGACCGCGAAGCGCAGCATGGACCCGGCGCTCTACAAGGAAGTGGTCGACCGGGTGCGCGATGCCGGCTGTCCCATCCTGCTCAATCTGACAACCGGGCCCGGCGGCATTCTGGCGGTCGAGGCCGACCAACCGCATAATTTCCGTAAAGGCGTCAGTCTGAGCAGCGCCGAGGAACGGGTGCAGCATATCGTCGAGAACCGCCCGGAATTGTGCACCCTCGACGTCACCACCATGAACTATTCCGACATGGTGGTGACCAACAACAAGGCCATGCTCGACAAGATGGCCGGGCTGATCCAGCAACACGGCGTCAAGATCGAGATGGAGGTGTTCGACACCGGCCAGCTCTGGCAGGCCGCCGATATGTGCGCGCGCGGTGTCATTAGCGACCCGCGGCCGCTGTTCCAGCTTTGCCTCGGCATTCCGTGGGGCGGCCGCGCCACCATGGAGACCATGGCCTTGATGCGTGACCAGTTACCGCCCAACGCGGTATGGGCCTCGTTCGGCATCTCGCGCTTCGAATTCCCCATGGTCGGCGCCGCGGTGGTGCTCGGCGGCCATGTGCGCGTCGGCATGGAGGATAATCTATATCTGTCGCGCGGCGTGCTGACCCCGGGCAACCGCCCGCTGGTGGAACGCGCGGTGCAGATCATCGAAGCCCTCGGCGACTATGCCGCCAGCACCGACGAAGCCCGCGACCTGCTCGGCCTCGACGAGCTACGCGCGGCGGCTGAGTAACTACAAAAAAAGGGCGGCTCGGGGGGAGCCGCCCATTCCTTCGGAATTTGGCCGCCGGCCTATTGGACGCCGCCGAAGGATAGGTATTTGATCTCGAGATAATCGTCGATGCCGTATTTCGAGCCCTCGCGGCCGATGCCGGATTCCTTCACGCCGCCGAACGGCGCCACCTCGGTCGAGATCAGGCCGGTATTGATGCCGACGATGCCGGATTCCAGCCCCTCGGCGACCTTCCAGATGCGGTTGACGTCGCGCGCGTAGAAGTACGCGGCGAGGCCGAACTCGGTATCGTTGGCCAAGGCGATGCCCTCTTCGTCGGTGGTGAAGCGGTAGAGCGGCGCCAACGGGCCGAAGGTCTCCTCGCGGGTGACATCCATGGTCGGCGTCACATCGACCAGCAACGTCGGCTGGAAGAAGGTGCCGCCGAGATCGTGGCGCTCGCCGCCGACGGCGACCTTGGCACCCTTGGCGACGGCGTCGGCGATATGCTGCTCGACCTTTTCGACCGCCGCCATATCGATCAACGGGCCCTGATTGACGCCGTCCTCCAGGCCGTCGCCGACCTTCAGGGTCCTGACCGCCTCAGCGAGTTTCTCGGTAAACGCCTCGTAGACGCCGTCCTGCACCAGGATGCGGTTGGCGCAAACACATGTCTGGCCGGTATTGCGGTATTTCGACGCCATGGCGCCCTCGACCGCCTCGTCGAGATCGGCATCGTCGAACACAATAAACGGCGCATTGCCGCCGAGCTCCATCGAGACCTTTTTCACCGTGCCCGCGCACTGAGAAATCAGCGTGCGGCCGACCTCGGTGGACCCGGTGAAAGTGAGCTTGCGCACGATCGGGTTCGAGGTCAGCTCGCCGCCGATGGCGCCGGAGGCGCCGGTCACCACGCTCAAGATACCCGGCGGCACCCCGGCCCGTTCGGCCAACTCGGCCATGGCCAGCGCCGAATAGGGTGTCGAGGTCGCTGGCTTGACCACCATCGAACAGCCTGCGGCCAATGCCGGACCGGCCTTGCGGGTGATCATGGCGGCGGGGAAGTTCCATGGCGTGATCGCCGCGCACACACCGATCGGCTCTTTCAGCACGACGATGCGCGAGGTGCGCAGATGACCGGGGATGGTGTCGCCATAGATGCGCTTGGCTTCCTCGCCGAACCATTCGATAAACGACGCAGCGTAGAGAATTTCGCCGCGCGATTCTGCCAGCGGCTTGCCCTGCTCCATTGTCATCAGGATCGCCAGATCTTCCTGGTTCTCCATCATCAGATCGTTCCACTTGCGCAGGATCGCCGCGCGTTCCTTGCCGGTGCGCTGGCGCCATTCCTTCATGGCCTCCTGGGCGCCTTCGATGGCGCGGCGCGTCTCGTCGGCGCCCATTTTCGGGATCGTGCCGATGACCGAATCGTCGACCGGGTTGGTGACCTCGATGGTCTCGCCGCTATCGGCGTCGACCCACTCACCATTGACGTAACACTGTTGGCGAAACAGCTTGGAATCGCTCAATTGCATGTCTCTACTCCCTATTGGAAATTTGCTCTGATTTCTGGCGCCACGTCACCGGTCGCGCGTTAACTCTATTGTACGCGCGCGGCGGCGCGGACGCCACGCCGGTCGGACGCCGCTATGTTGAAATCCCGCCGCTCGCGATCCATCAATATTTCTATTGATGATGATTAGTTTTATTCCATTGAAAACATTATATTTTCTCTTATTGTCATTGATATTACTAATGGAAAGCGCGATGACGCACTTGCCCTCCACCATGGCTTTGCGGGCCTTCGAGGTCGCCGCCCGACGGCTGAACTTCACCCACACGGCGCGCGAGCTGAACCTGACCCAGGGCGCGGTGAGCCATCAAATTCGTGAATTGGAGACAAGGCTGGGGGTCTCGCTGTTCGAGCGCCAGGGACGCGGGCTGCAACTTTCTACCGCCGGCGAACGCTACCTGCCCTTCGTGCAGGATGCGCTGGACCGGCTGCGCGCCGGCACCCGCGCACTCGAGGCCAGCGAGCCGGGCCGAAGTCTGACCGTCAGCCTGTCGCCCCCCTTCGCGGCAAAATGGCTGGTGCCGCGCCTCGGTGCTTTCCTCGCCAGCCACCCCGATCTGGATCTGCGTATCAGCGCCGCCATGCAACATGTGAGTTTTGCCGGCGACGGCATCGACATGGCGATTCGCCACGGCGATGGCAACTGGCCCGACCTCCACGTGACCCGGCTGTGGACCGAGGATATTTTTCCGGTGTGCAGCCCCGCCCTGCTGGCCAGCGGTCCGCCGCTGGACGATATCGCCGATCTCGCCAACCATGTGTTGATCCACGACCGCAGCCGGTCAGGCTGGCCGTCATGGTTGGACAAACTCGGCGCCGACCCAAGCGGCATCGATCTCGAGCGCGGCCCGGGGTTCAACGATACCAGCCTGGCTATCGACGCCGCCGTCGCCGCCCAGGGCGTGGCGCTGTCGCGCGGCGCACTGGTCGCCGGCGATCTCGCTGCCGGCCGCTTGGTGCAGCCGCTGCGCGAAACGCTGCCGGCGCCGTTCGCCTATTGGATCGTCTGCCCCCAGGCCGCGGCCGAGCAGCCCAACATCGTGCGGTTTCGCAACTGGTTGTTGGAAGAGGCCGCCAACGATGCCGAGAACATGCCGGCGGCCGGCAGCAAGAGCACCTGATGGCCGCCCCCTATTTGCAGGAACTGGAGGCTTTGCTGGCAAAAACCGCAGCGGCGATTGGCGGCGAAACGAATATCGACGCCCGGCATTTCTTCAGCGGGGCGGCGGCCTATGCCGACGGGCGGATGTTTATCAGCCTGACCCCGGCCGGGCTGGCCTTGAAGCTATCGGAAGCGGATCGGGACATCTTGTCCGAGAGGGGTGGGCGGCCCTTGAAATATTTCCCCAAGGCACCGATCAAGAAGGATTATCTGGTGCTGCCCGACGCCATCGCCGAGGACGATGCCGCCCTCGCCGGCTGGATCGAAAAAAGCGTCGCCCATGTCCTAACGCTACCTCAACCGCGCCCTAAGTCGGGCGGTCGCTGAGGGCCATGTAGAGCAGCGATTTCCAGAGCAGCACCCGGTCGATCGGGTTACCCATGATCGGCTTTCGCGCCACCGGGTCGGTGTGGTCGAGCCCCGGCAAAACCACATAGCGCACGTTCGGCAAGAGGGCCGAATTCAGCGGCACCAGACCATCGTTTTCGACGCCTTGATCGCGCATCCAACGATAGGTTCCAGCCACGTGGAGCGACGGGGTCCGTGATCCGTCAACATAGGTGGCGAGCGCGATCATTGGAATTGTTTTCGTAATGTTTTCAATATTTTGCGAGTATTTATTCATGTATTCTGTACGAACCTTTACCGTCAGATCATCGATCGAATTGCCGCTGCCGCCGAGCGCGCGCAGCACCGGTTCGGTGATCCCGCGGGTCCAATCCTCATCGACGATGAGATCGGCCACCGGCGAACCGGCGAACGGCGATTGCAGCACCACCCAACAGGCGATCTGGCGGCGCACTTCCGGCTCGGCGCGGAGCAGGAATTCCAGCGTGTCGAGGCCGCCCTTGCTGTGCGAGACGATGCAGACCGGCCGGTCGCTAACGCCGATAAAGGCGGCCAAGCGGCGGCCGTTTTCGGCGACGCTTTGTTCGGTGTCGACCGGCGCGATCTGGGTCTCGATGCGCTCCGCGTTCAACGCTTCGATCTGGGTGCGAAAATAATCGGCGAGGCGAAATTCGCCGGCATCGATGAGAATGCCACTGAGATAGGACGGCACCACGACAATTCGGTAGCCGCGCAATTCGTCGCGCACCGTGGCGAACGCCGCATCGACCCGTTCGGCATCGAGATCGCCATCGCGCCAGAAGATACGCCAATCTTCGGTCACATTGCGTGCGCCCGTCGGCGCCGAAATATCGGGTTCGGCAAGGGCGGCGCGCCCTAGCAAGAAG
>JABDJY010000074.1 GCA_013003285.1 Alphaproteobacteria bacterium
GCGGTGACCTCGTCGACGGTGACGCCGGTCAAAATCTTAATGCCGATGCGCTCGCTTTCCTTATGCACCTGCGCCACCGCGTCGGCTTCCATGCGCGGCAGTAGCCGGTCCATCACTTCGAGGATCGTCACTTCGGTGCCGGCGCGGGCGAACACATGGCCGAATTCCAGCGCGATCACGCCGCCGCCGATAAAGACCAGGCGGTCGGGCAGGGTGGCTAGTTCGAGGATCTCGTCGCTGGTGATCATCAGCTCGGCGCCCTTGATGGGCAGCGTGCGCGGCGTCGAGCCGGTGGCGATGACGATATTTTCGGCCTCGAGTGTGCGGCCATCGACGGCGATGGCGTTTTCACCGACGAATTTCGCCCGCCCTTCGATCAGCTCGATCTGGCGGTTTTCCAGACTGCCGCGGAAATCGTCGGGCACACCGTCGACGAAGGTGCGTTCGCGCGCGATCAAAGCCGGCCAATCCAGTTTGGGAGCGCCGACCGATATGTGATGCTGCGGCGCCAGCTCGATCTGGTGCAGAACCTGCGCGGCGGCGACCAGTACCTTCTTCGGCACGCAACCGCGGATCGGGCAGGTGCCGCCCACGTCGCGGGCTTCGATCATAGCGACAGATTTTCCCGCCGCCCGCGTCACGCCAGCGGCGCCCATGCCGGCATTGCCGGTGCCCAGAATGACAACATCAAACTTATCGGCCATTTACGTATCCTCCTGTTTCTGGTGGCCTCGGCGAGGCGCGCCAGGATCGGGTTCACCGAGCAGATCGGCGTTTTATGTAAGGTGCGACAGTTTGTCGGCGAAGCCAATGGTTTGGCGGCGTTGGCCCTGGTCTCGACGTTCAACTTTTCGACACTCGCGACGACAAGTCAGCGTTGAGCACCTTTTGGTCGCGCGAAGGTGCCCGCTATTTAAGGTGCGAGGATACGGCGTTCGATTGGATTTCGTCGGTGGGGGTTAAGCCAGTTCGACGACAACGGCGAGCGGGCCCTTGTCGCCTTTTTGCGTGCCCACCCGAACCCGGGTTTCCGGTTCCAGCATCCGCAGTCCACTGCTCGCGACGACACGGCCGGAGATAAAAATATCCGGCCCCCCATCGTCGGGAACCACGAAGCCGTACCCCTTATTGGCGTCGAAAAACTTCACCACGCCCTCGATCAACGGCCCGTCGGGTTCGGCAACTTCCGCTGCTTCTACGCCACCTTCCGGCAATGTGACGCTGAATATGGTGGTGACAGTTGGGCCTTTGGCGCCGTCGCTGATTTCACATTCGACAGCAGCGCCGTCGGGTAAATCGCGATGGCCGGCGGCTTCCAGCACTGAGACATGCACAAAAGCGTCTCCGGTGCCGTCATTCGGCTGAACGAACCCGTAGCCTTTAATTGGATTGAACCACTTAACGATTGCTGACGTTTTCACACCGTTTCCGGTGTCTGAATAACTAGATTCACTCATGGGTGACGGTCCTCATCCCCAACACCGGCACCGTTACCCACTATGGCACCGGAACGCGATACTCGATTATTTTTATTTTTTCTATTGTCGAGGTTACTTGGTCGTTTGGCAATAAGCATCGCGCATTTATTATGGAGAGTCGGCGCATGGCCGCTCGACCAAATAGGATGACGCCCCTTGGTTGTCAAAATTTGGAAACTTATTGGCGGTTAACCAGGAAGTTATTGATATTAAAGGGTCCTGGCACCCAAACGGCTGTAATCGACTCAACCAATAATATGATTCCTTGGGGAACCTTCAACAATTAGTCCAGACAAGTTGATGGTACCAAATTAGAGCCTGTTGGATAATAGGTGATGTGCCGGAGACTTGTTGATGCCCATCAGTCGGCATAGTCGGCGCTTGGAAAATTGGGTGCAGCGAAACTGGGGAAACCCAAAAGCTACATGAAGAACCAATCCAAAGGTCTTGATTCATATACATTATCGTTTTCTTTAACCAAGAACTGGGCTATGATTCTGCCGTTAACGATGATCAAGATCCAACCCGGACCGGTTAAATGCGATCCAGAGCAGGTTTTTCGGGGGCCGAAAGAAAGTATCCTTGGTGACCGAGATCTTCAGCCAAAGCACGGTCGGTGAACAGGGCCGGGTCTATACCCGACGCCCGCAACATGACCGCCTCGAGGGGGACTTGGCCGCTGTCGAGCCTCTGCGACAACCAGCCTTTCACGAACTCGAGGTCGGCGAGCTTCTCCTCAAGCAGTTTGGACCGGTTTACGTCGCCGATGCCAACTTCGACCTGCTTTATGCCACTGACGGCTTTGTGGAACTGTCGCGCGACGCCTGGGGATTTGAGGTTGATCTATCCGACAATGCCGCCGCGCCGACGCCGCTGCGCAATGTTTTGGAAGGCCTTGCCGAAACCGGCCGTTTCGAACCCAATCATACCGAGGTCCGCCGCTCGGGCATGACCCGGCTTTATCTGGGTCGCCATTTCGTCAGCGAGCGCGATACCGGGCGGCTGTTCTACGGCTATTTCGAAGATGTCACGCGCAACACGACGCTTGAAAAGAAGCTGGCCGAGACGGTCGAGAAGCTGAACGACACCATCCATGCATCGTCGGACTGGGTTTGGGAGACCGACGCGGAACTGCGGCTGACGGAAGTATCGCCGCGCATTGCCGCCATAACCGGCGTGCCGCCGCATATGCATCTGGGTAAGCACGTGCTGTCGCTGGGCGAGTTGCCCGAGTCCACGTCTGGCACCCCCGATCTTGAGAGCCTGTTTGCCGGCCACCGGTCGTTCCGCAATCGTCTTTTCATCATGTGCGACGAGGCCGGTCAGCCACGGCGGATTCATTTGAGCGGCATGCCGTTCTTCGACAAATCCAGCGGCCGGTTTCTAGGGTTCCGCGGCACCGGTACCGACATCACACGCACCTTGGAAGCGGAGCGGGCGATGATGAGCGCGCGCCAGGATCTGGAACAGGCGCTCAAAACGCTGGAATTACGTAACGACCAATTGAGCGATGCGTTGGCCCAAGCGCAAGGCGCGTCCAAAGCAAAGAGTGAATTCCTGGCGCTCACCAGTCATGAGCTGCGCACGCCGCTGAACGCGATTATTGGCTTCACCGAGTTGTGCAAGCGGCAGGTCGCCGGGCCGATCACCGAACGCATGGGCGACTATCTCGATAATGTGCTCTCCGCGTCGGGTCATCTGGTACAGATTATCGATAACCTGCTCGACACGGTTCGCATCGAGAACGACTCCACCGAGATCAATCTGCAGCGGTTGAGCGTTGCCACCTTGTTGCGCGACACGCTGACCATGGTCGAAGTTCGGGCCCAAACATCCGGACTGACTTTGGAAATTCCCGATGTCGCCGATGATATCGAAGTATTGGCCGATGTTACGGCAGCGCGGCAGATTTTGATCAATCTCCTGACCAATGCGGTCAAGTTCACACCCGCGGGCGGCACGGTTGGCATCGAGATCGCGCCGGCGCCGAACGATCGGGTGCAGATGACCGTTTGGGATACGGGCATTGGCGTCCCGGAAGATCGTATCCAAGCGGTCTTCGAACGTTTTCATCGGGTGCGGTCGGACGCCTTTACCAACACCACCGAGGGTGTTGGTATCGGTCTGCATGTGGCGCGCCATCTGGCACTGCTCATGGGCGGCGACATTTCGCTGGAAAGCGAACTCGGCAAAGGATCGCGCTTTACGCTCACCCTGCCGCGTTGGGACGCGACGCGGCCACGCGATTGAGCGCCGGCGGTCTCGATCGCCTACCCCGTTCGTTTTCAGATTTACTCTTCAGATTTATATAGAGGCCTTAGGGCGCGAAGCGTTTGCGTCCGATCATCGCGGCGCCTTCGGGCGTCAGAAGCCCGTTACGTACCCAGCCCTGTTCCTCCATGCGGCGCCATTCTTCCGGCGGCACCGACAGAAACCCGCGCACATGGTTGGGGCGGATCTGCACCGTATCGTCGAGATCTGTGGAGCCTTCCGCTTCGGCGCCATCGGCGAGCCATGCCAAGGCTAAATTCTGCACCGGCGATACCAACTCGCCGGCCGGTTGGGCCGACTGTACGAACGGCACGGCGGCGAGCCAGAATTCGTCGCTTGAGACGCTTTGAACAAGTTCCAAGTCGGCGCGCGCGCGGGCTTCGTCGTCGAACGAACGCAGGCTTTCGAATTCACCATTAGCGCGCTTGCGGCACAGCACCCAGACACCGGCAACGTTGGCGCCGTCGGCTTTTGGCGGCACGTCGTTCTCAGTTGCGGTTGCTGTTTGGTCTACCGAATCCACGTTTTAGCGCTCGCCTTTGCCTCTTGGCGGAAGCATTAACCGGACCAGCAGCGCCACCCGTGTTTTGGGTGCCGCCGTTTTCATTCAAGAAACTGGCGCCGGAAAAGTCTCCACCTACTGTCTTCAAGGTTAGCGCATCGCTAAACCAGTGTCAGCCATCGTTTCCGGGGTTTTTCGTTAACAAACATGGTTAATTCCGGTGAAAACCGTCTGATTTCGACCATTTCGGTGGATATTAATCTTAACCGGTTTGCCGCCTGATCTGAATCAAGGTCCGCTGCGGCAGGCTTGGCTAAATGGTGTGGTCACCGGTCGTCACGAGTGGGGAGCCATCATGAGCGCGCCAGCACCAATGGTTTTGAAGCCAGACATCACCGCATTTTTCCATGCGGCCACCCACACTGTTACTTATGTCGTGCATGAGGAAGGCGGCCTGAGTTGCGCGATTATCGATCCGGTGCTCGATTACGATGCCAGTTCGGGTCGCACCGCTACCGATGCCGCGGACGAAGTGATTGCCCATGTGAAAGGAAATGATCTGCAGGTGGCGTGGATCTTAGAAACCCACGCCCATGCCGACCACCTCACCGCCGCGCCCTATCTTAAGCAGCAGCTGGGCGGGCGCATCGCCATCGGCGAACACATTGTGACGGTGCAGGAGACGTTCAAAACTGTCTTCAATCTCGGCGATGAGTTCAGCGCCGACGGCAGCCAATTCGACCATTTGTTCGTCGACGGCGCGACCTTTCGTCTTGGCGCTCTGGAGGGGCGAGTGATGCACACGCCGGGCCACACGCCGGCTTGCGTGGCCTACGTCATTGGCGATTGCGTGTTCGTCGGCGATACCTTGTTCATGCCCGACTTTGGCTCGGCGCGAACCGACTTTCCCGGTGGCGACGCGGCGACGCTCTACCGCTCGATTCGCAAAATCTTGTCGTTGCCGGAAGAGACCAGGCTATTCATGTGCCACGATTATGGGCCCGGCGGTCGCGCCTATGCCTGGGAGAGTTCCGTGGTGGCCCAGCGCACCGACAATATTCACGTCAATGACGCCGTCAGCGAGGCCGACTTCGTGGCGCTGCGTAACGCGCGCGACGCCGGGTTGGACATGCCGGCGCTGCTCCTGCCGGCGATCCAGGTCAATATTCGCGCCGGCGCCTTGCCGCCGGCCGAGAATAACGGCGTGAGCTATCTGAAAATTCCGCTGAACGCGCTATAGCCGGGTCAAGGACAATGTCCTCATCCCAAACCTGTCGACCCGCCGGCGCATGTCACCGACTGGCGATGGCCGGATTGCGCAATGTGCCGACGCCTTCGACGGTCACTTCCACCACGTCGCCGGGTGCCAGCCGGCTGGTTCGCCCCGGCGTGCCGGTAAAAATAAGATCGCCCGGCTCGAGGGTGACATAGCGGCTGGTGAAGCTGACGATCTTCGCCACGTTATGGATCAGATTCGAGGTTCGTTCCGACTGTCGCACTTCGCCATTGACCCTGGTCTCGACCAACACGTCGTCATAACTCAGGCCGCGGGCGACGACGGGCCCGACCGGGCCGAAGGTGTCGGACGCCTTGGCGCGCACCCATTGCAGATCGCTCGACTGCCAGTCGCGGGCGCTGACATCGTTGCCGGCGGTGATGCCGAACACGTAATCGGCGACCTGGTCTTCTGCGACATTCTGCGCCCGCTTGCCGATGACGATTACCATCTCGCCTTCATAGTGAACGTTGTTGGAATCCGATGGCAGCTTGATGGCGTCGCCCTGGCCGACCAGCGAGCTGGGCAGTTTGGCGAACAGCGGCGGATTGCCGGCGCTGGAGCCATGGCTGGCATAGTTGAGGCCGACCGCCAGAACCTTGGATGGCACTGTCGGCGGCAGCAGGGTGACGTCGGTGAGCGCCAGCGTCTCGCCGGTCTCGCGGTGTGGGCCGAGGAAGTTTGCGTCGAGCACCCGCACGCTTGCCCCATCGACAATGCCATAGCCGACAGCGCCGGATTTCTCGTAGCGCGCATAGTGTACGACGTCGGCGAAGGCCGCGCCGGAGAACGCGGTCAGCACAATGGTTGCCATAAAGGCGGTGAGGGACGCGCGCGTGACACGCTTGAAAACGCTACTAAGCCGCCGCTGCATCTGCCGCCTGTTGGTTGATGGTGTCGAACTCGCGCGGCCAATGGTCGGCCAGCCAATGCAAATATGTGCTGATACGCTGGGGGTCGAGCACCAGGGTTCGTTTGATCTTGTCGACTTCCGCCTGGACCTCGACGTCGATTTGCAGGCAATCGTTGAACCGGTTGATCATGTTGAACATGGCGCAGACCAGGGTCAGCTCGACGATCTCGGCGTCGCTGAACAGCGCCGCCAATCGGTTATAGACATCGCCGCGTTTTTGTGCGGTGTTGCGGGTGACATGCTCGGCCCACAGAATGGCGGCCTTCTCATGTTCGGTGAACTTGTCCGATTGCAAATAATCGTCGGACGATAATTCGATGACCTGCTCGTGGGTGATGCCGGCGGCCTCACCCAGGGCCGTATTGTGGGCAAAGCAGTAATCGCAGCCATTCACCTGGCTGGTCTTGATGATCACCATCTCCTTGATGCGGCCCGACAGGCGCGCCCCCGACCATTCGCGCTGCACGGTGGCGTTGAACGGGATCATCAGCATGGCTAGCAAGGGCGCATGGGCCATGGTGCGCAAGCTGTTGGGCACCCGGCCGAACACCTCGGTCACCGTGTCGTAGAAATCGGCCAGATCGCCATCGACCGCCTCGGGGTGGATCAGGGGAATACGCGCCATCGTCGGCCTTCCTTTGCATAACCCCCTCCCCCTTGAGGGGGGAGGGATGGGGAGGGGGTGCAGTTTCGCGTTGGTCTTTGCGGTGC
>JABDJY010000088.1 GCA_013003285.1 Alphaproteobacteria bacterium
GTGATGGGCAGACCGCCAGCGATCATAAACATGGCTCAGATTGGGGGTCTGGGATTCGTCGATTTTTGCGAGCCACCCGCGCTTTTGATATGTCGCGATCGAAACTCCATCGAGAAGGGCGATGTCATATTCTTCACCGCCGCTCTGCAATAGCAACTTATCTCGCTCGGTGTCGTTCTCGTAATAGACCTCGCGAACCTTGACGTTGAACGCTTCCTCGAACTCTGCAACCAACTCAGGATCGAGATACTCCTCCCAATTAAGGACGACGAGTTCCTGTGCCGGTTTATCGTCAGCGGCTTGTGCGGATGAAACCCACAACGGTGCGGCCAAAAGCGATAAAATTGAGATGAGACGAATAATGCACATTGGTTCGGTCCTTTTCGACTTGGTTCGAAGATAGGGATACCGAGTTAACTGATGTTTAATGTTGTTGGCGCGTGACCGACCAGGTGCCGGCGACTTACCAACTTGTCCCGCCTTCAGCGGCGGATACCCATCACGGCCGGTGTTGGGTGGGCTTTCAAAAACGGAGCATATTGAACCGTTTTGCCGGGGCGGATTAGTCGATCCGTTTTACCAAGAGGCCCAGATAGAAGGCGGCGGCGGCGCAGAAGGCGGTGATCACGCCGAAGGTGTAGGCCACGGCCAGCCAGTCGCCGGTGAGCCGGAAGATCGCCACGGCGATCAGCGGCCCGGCGAGGATGCCCAAATAACGGCCGGTCAGGACCACGGCGAAGGCATGGGTGTCGGCCCGATGGCCGCCCAGCAAGACCGACGGTAGCGCCCACAGGCAGGTCGGGGTAATGCCGGCGGCGATGCCCCAGGCGACAAGGCTTATGGTGCCGATCGTCACGCTGTCGGCAACCGGCACCAGCAGCCACGAGAGGGCCTGCAGCGACAGTGCGGTCACCAGCAGCGGCACCACGCCGACGCCGGCGCGCAGCACGAAGCCCGTCACCACGGCAAACACCAGCAGCACGACAACGGGTATCTGATTTATCAAAACAGCCCCGTCGGCGGTGAAGCCGCGCACATCGACCAGATACACCGGCAGCCAGGTGAAGTAGGCCATGAACTGGGCCTGCCAGAGGAAAAACAGCATAGCAGCGCAGAGCAGCGCCGTCCGCTCAGGCTTGGTGACGGGGCTGGCGTCGTTGCTTTTGCTCTGTGCTGTCGACCGGCCGCCGAAATCCACATGACCGCGCCGGGCGATGGCCAGGGTCCACACGGCGACGGCGATTGTGGCGGCGATACCGGCCCACCAGACCGGTTGCCATTGGCCGGCAGCGACCGCCGGCAAGGCGATCAAATTCGCGCTCACCTGACCGACCGGAATCCAGGTCGCCTGCATGGCGATAATGATCGGTAGATGGCGGGGGCCGGCATTCATATTGGCGAAGGCCGGCATACAGACGGCGAGGACGGCGGCGCCCAAGCCTTCGATGGTGCGTGAGACCAGCATGAGGGCGCCGCTTTCCGGCACGGCGAGCCCCAGCAGGCTGCCGATGATCATCAGCGAGAAGGCGCCGGTGAGATAGCGCGCCGCGCCGTGCCGTCGGATGGCCTGGCCGACCCGCACGCTGATCGCCATGCCGGCCACGGCGAAGATCGACATGAAGCCGCCGGCGACGAACTTGTCGTAGCTGTAATCGTCGAGCAGGACCGGCAGTACCGGCGGGACCTTGAACTGGAAGTATGCGGCCACGAAACCGAGCACGATGCCGTAGCTGACGCCGGTCCAGTTGGTGACGGTGGTTTGGGTACCGGGTAAGGACATATAAACCGTTAGGGGTGAAAATTACGGCAGAAAGCCAATGTCATTGGATATAGCGACTATATCAGACCGTTACTTTTTCTTTGCTAGACGTTGAGGCACACTGATGCTGGGAAATACTGTGTTACCGCGCTTGAGGTAGCACAATGGTCCAACGGCCGCCCGCAGGACAGGAGAACGCTGTAACGTGACCGCAGACGATAATTTTTACGCCCGCTTCTGGGGGGTTCGTGGCTCGATACCCTGTCCCGGGCCGAGTACGGTTCGTTACGGCGGCAATACCTCATGCATCGAGGTGAGTTGCGCCGGCAGCTCGATTATCCTCGATGCGGGGACCGGCATTCGCGAGTTGGGTGATTCGCTGCTGAAGGGCGGCCCGGTCGATACCGACATTCTTTTCACCCACACCCATTTCGACCATATCGTCGGCCTGCCGTTTTTCGCCCCGATCTATTGTGCCGAAAGCAAGGTTCGCCTGTGGTCCGGCCATCTCGCGCCCGAGCATAGTCTGGAAGAGGTGCTGTGCGAGATGTTGATGGCGCCGCTATTCCCCATTCCCATGGACATCATGGCCGCCGACAAAATCTTCAACGATTTCACCTGCGGTGAAGCGTTTACGCTGAAATGCGGCGCGGTGGTTAAAACCGGCCCGCTCAATCACCCCAATCGAGCGACCGGGTACCGTATCGAATTCGACGGCCACTCGATTTGCTACGTCACCGACACCGAACATGTCGAACGACAGTTGGATCAAAACATCATCGATCTGATCAAGGACGCCGATATCTTCATCTATGACTGCACCTACACGGAAGAAGAGTATCCGAAATACAAAGGCTGGGGCCATTCCACCTGGGAGGCCGGGGTGGCGCTGGCCGACGCCGCCAATGTCGGCACCTTTGTTGTGTTTCACCATGAACCCACCCATGACGACGCCTTCATGGACGCGATTGCGGAAAAGGCGGGCGCCAAGCGTCCCGGTACCGTCGTGGCGCGTGAAGGCATGGTGCTAACGCCCTAATTCGCATGGCCCGCGCGATGCGGGCAGTCACGGGCCTTTTACCGGTAAGTGTAAGCGCGCATGATCACATATGAAGCGTTATGCTCCGGCTTACCCGATATATTTCGCCGATCGCAACTGCCCGTTGGGGTTATGGGGCCATGATGTCTAATCTGTTGAGCAGCTTGCAAGGCAATAGCCCGCAGCATGTGCCCCAGCGCGTGCAGGACGATATCTGGCGCCAGCAGGACCGCTCGGAACAGATCATCTCGCTGGTCCAGCTCGCCATCGTGTTGATATTCGGCGCGCTGTTCCTCGTCGCGCCGCAGCCCTTCGAGGGTGAGATCGGCTTCGAGCTGGCGCCCTGGGCGCTCGGCCTTTATCTGGGCTTTACCCTCATTCGTTTGATTGCCAGCTACCGGGTCCGGCTGCCCGGCTGGTTCCTGACCATATCGGTGATCGCCGATATGGCGCTGTTGATGGTGCTGATCTGGAGTTTCCATCGCACCTATCAGCAACCGCCGTCGTTCTATTTGAAAGCGCCGACCCTGCTCTATGTGTTCATCTTCATCGCGCTGCGGGCGCTGCGTTTCGATGCCCGTTACGTTTTGCTGGCCGGCGGCACGGCGATTGTCGGCTGGTTGATTTTGATGACCTATGCCGCCGTCCTCGACACCGAGGGCATGAGCATTACCCGCGACTATATTCGCTATATGACCGGCAATGCCATTCTGCTCGGCGCGGAGTTCGACAAGATAATCACCATCGCCGTGGTCACCCTGGTCTTGGCGGCGGCGGTGGTGCGCGCGCGGCGAACCCTGTTCGCCTCGGTATCCGAGGGGGCGGCCAAACGCGATCTGTCGCGATTTTTCGATGCCAATGTGGCGCGCCAGATCACCAGCGGCGACGTTCAGGTGGTGGCCGGTGAGGGCGAGTACCGCAATGCCGCGGTGCTGATGCTCGATATTCGCGGTTTCACGGCCATGTCGAACAGCCAGTCGGCAGCGTCCTTGATCCGCCTGTTGTCGGACTACCAGGCCCATGTGGTGCCGGTCATTCAGGGCCATGGCGGCGGTATCGACAAGTTCCTCGGCGACGGGGTGATGGCGACCTTTGGCGCCGCGGTGCCCAGCGAAACCTATTCGGCGGATGCGCTGCGCGCGGTCGATGAAATTCTCGATGTGATGGCGGCTTGGAACGAAGAACGGGTCACTGCGGGCCTACCGGTGGTGACGGTCAACGCGGCGGTCGCAACCGGTGAATTGATCTTCGGCGCCGTTGGCGATGACCGGCGGCTGGAATACACGGTGATCGGCGAGCCGGTAAATCTCGCCGCCAAGTTGGAAAAACACGCCAAGGCCGAACAGGTGCGCGCGTTGGTCACCGATGCGGCGTATCAAACGGCGCTACGCCAGGGCTATGAGCCTAAATCGTCCCATGAGCTGCGCCGCGGGCGCGCCGTCGATGGGGTGGAGGCGCCGGTCGATCTGGTGGTCGTCGCAAGCTAGCGGGCGCGGGCCTAACCCTGGCTAGGTGTAGGGATCGGCGGCGTCACGCAATCCGTCGCCCAGGAAGTTGAACGCCAGAACGGTGAGAATCACCGGTATCATCGGCGCCATCAGCCACGGGTAGAGCGCCACCACTTGGATATTCTGCGCCTCGTTGAGCAATACGCCCCAGCTGGTGATCGGCGGGCGCAGGCCGAGGCCGAGAAAGCTCAGCGCGGTTTCGCCGAGGATCATTTCCGGGATGGCCAAGCTGGCCGAGGCGATGAGATGGCTGGCAAAGCTCGGCACCAGATGGCGGCCAATGACGCGCTTGGTGCTGGCCCCCATCAGGTTCGCCGCGACAGCAAAATCTTCTTCGCGTAGCGCCAGCAATTTCGAACGCACGGCGCGGGCCAGGCCGGGCCAATCGAGAAGCGCCAACACCAAGGTGATGCCGAAATAAGCCAGAATTGGCGACCACTTCACCGGCATTGCGGCCCCCAAAGCCATCCAAAGGGGTAGCC
>JABDJY010000101.1 GCA_013003285.1 Alphaproteobacteria bacterium
TGGCGGCGACAACGATAGCGTCCGCGGCCCCGTCTGCGACAGCACAACCGTCCCTGGCCGCGCAGACCGGCAGCTGGGTCTGCTTGCCCGACGACAAGACAGCCCCCCAAGTCTTCGTCGATTTCGAAGAAAATATCTATCGCCGTTGCGACCAGAATATCTGTTCGCAATATGAAATTCTTGCCGTCCGGCAAAAGCCGGACGCCACCGAGATTTCATTCAGCCCAACCGCAATATTCAGCGCCGACGATGCCGGCGGCCGCTACCAGGAATCATTGAAATTCGGCGACGCGATTCTCACCACGTCGGGAGCGTGCACATTCCGTAGCGACGAACCCGAACCGGACGCGTTTGAAAGAGAAGAGATGCGCAACCGCAGCTGACCGCATTCGGTCTCGCTCGTGCTTACGGCCGAACGATCGCGTAATTCACCACTTTTGCAACGCCGTCCCGAGCCTCGATCGTCGCCACCGCCTTATCGAGTTCATTCTGCGACCGGGCGCGGCCGAGCAGATAAGCGGTGCTGAAGGAATCGACAGCGGTGCGGAAGTTGACGTCGGCGACCCCGCGGGTGCCGATCAAGTCCACCCCGACTTTGGTGTTGAGCAGCAACACATCTTTCCAATCGAGTAATTCTGCTTTCTGCTTTTCCTGATCTTCGGCGCTCATAAAGGTGACATGCCAGAGGAGTTCCTTGATCCCCTCGACGGCCTTTACTTTGGCGCTAAAGTCGTTGAACAAGGCTTCGTCATCGAAGATGCCGGTGACCAGCAACCGTTGCTCGTAGATTTCCGTCGAGGCCTTCAAGGTGGTGTATTCAACCATGATGGCGTTCACATCGACTACGATGCGATTATCGATGGCGATGTCCTGGGCGCTGCGGGCCTCGATGGCGCGATCGATCAAGGTTTTTGGAGCTAGTAAAATATCGCTCAACTGGGCGTGTACCGGCGGCGGCGTAACCGATGCGCCGGCAAACAATCCCACAACAAAGATCAGAATAAAAAATCCTCGTTTCATCATCTCTCTTTGCTCCAAATATAAATAATAAGCATAGCCCGAATCGCGTTGTGACAGCCTAGAGCAGTGCTGCGACAGATTGAACCGCCAAATAATGGCGAAAACAGGCCGTACAAATACGGTCCGGCCCGCTTCATCTGATGTCGCGGACGCCAGCCGAAAGGCTGTTATAGGTGTCGGCCAAGTTGGCCTGCACAACGGCCGCTCCCACCGCGCCAACTTTATGATCCTTTAAACAGGCGCAACAAGATTTTCGCCGAGGACTTCCACAATTATGAGACTTTTCACTATACTACAATTCAGCTACAGCTTGTAGCATCGCAAGCATCCCAAGCCGATCACGGCAGCAACAAATTCCAACGCCAATACAGAGCCACCGAGGGGGAAGAACGTGGAAAAAGCATTAAAAGTCTACGCCAAGGACGCCAAGCGGAAGAACAAATATCTCGATAAACAGTCGTGGACCAACATTTGGGACGGCATGCGCATCGACTGGGATGTGCCGATCAAGATGGATGATGGCGTGGTGTTGCGTTGCGATGTCTATCGCCCGATCGAAGACGGCAAGTACCCCGTCATCATGACATACGGTCCGTACGGCAAGTTCCTCCATTTCGAGGATTTGTACACCGAGCAATGGGACATTATGTGCAGAGAACATCCGGACGTGCCGGCCAACTCGACCAACAAGTACCAAAATTGGGAGGTTGTCGATCCCGAAAAATGGGTACCCGATGGTTATGTCTGCATCCGCGTCGATTCCCGTGGCGCCGGCCGCTCTCCCGGTGTGATCGACATTTGGTCGCTGCGCGAAGCCCAAGATCTGGCGATCTGTGTCGATTGGGCAGGTGTTCAGGAATGGTCGAACGGTAAAGTTGGGCTCAACGGCATTTCCTACTACGCGGAAAATCAATGGCAGTGCGCAGCCCTGCAGCCCAAGCATCTCGCAGCGATCTGTCCGTGGGAAGGCGCCGCCGATTTCTACCGCGACATGGCGCATCACGGCGGCATTTTCTGCAACGGATTTTCCTACGACTGGCCGCTGCACCAGGTCTATTCGGTGCAACATGGCAAAGGCTCTAACGGTTTCCAATCGCGCCTCAACGGGCACTGGGTATCCGGTCCGCCGACCCTGAGCGAAGAAGAACTCGGCCGTAACCGCAACGATTTCTACGAAGAGAACTTGAAGCGCAAACTCGACACCGACGAATATTGGCAATCGCGCATGCCCGATTGGGACAAAGTCGAAGTGCCGATCCTGTCGACCGGCAACTGGGGCGGCCAGGGTCTGCACCCGCGCGGCAACTTCGAAGGCTTTGTACGAGCGAAATCGAAAGAGAAGTATCTTGAGGTTCACGGCATCGAGCACTGGACCGAGTTCTATACGGATTATGGCGTCGAACTGCAGAAGAAGTTCTTCGGACACTATCTAAAAGGCGAGGATACCGGCTGGAAGCGGCAACCCAAGGTGCAATTGCAGATCCGCCACGTCGACGGCTCGTTCGTGGAACGCCGCGAGAAGGAATGGCCCCTCAAGCGTACAAAATGGACCCGCTACTTCCTCGACGCCGGCGACCAGTCCCTGGCGACGTCGGCGCCGAAACGCGACGCAAAAGTCACCTATGGCGGCTTTAGCGAGGGTGTGACCTTCACCACCCCGCCCTTGAAGCGCGACATGGAAATCACCGGTCCGATCGCGTCCAAGCTATGGGTTTCTTCGGCAACCGCCGACGCCGATCTATTCCTCGTCGTGCGCGCCTTTACGCAAGATATGGAAGAAATCGTCTTCCAGGGCGCCCTCGACCCGCACACGCCAATAGCCCAAGGCTGGCTGCGCGTTTCGCATCGCAAGCTCGACGAAGAACTCAGCCTGCCCTACCGCCCCTATCATACCCATGACGAAGAGCAGCCGTTGAAACCGGGCCAGGTCTACGAAGTGGATGTGGAAGTGTGGCCGACCTGCGTGGTGTTGCCGGCGGGAACCCGCCTCGCCTTTTCGGTGCGCGGCAAGGATTACGTCTATCCGGGCGACTCCTATATGGACACGCCCATCGGCAAGTGGACCGGCTGCGCCGTGTTCCGTCATGACGATCCCCGCGATCGTCCGGCCGATGTGTTCGGTGGCGACGTTACATTACACACCGGCCCGAAACGGCGGTCTCACGTTCTGCTGCCGATCATTCCTGACGAAAAATAAGTCGCGATCAGGAACGCCTAACGTTCAAAGGGCTGCGGTGGCGATCACCGCGGCCCTTTTTCGTTAGTCATCGCTTGTTTGAATGACACGCCAGGCGGCGAGCAATACGCCTTCGCGCTCACCCCAGCCATCGGCCACCGCTGCCTCATAGCTCGCCGATGCGGCATCCGTTACCGGCGCGGCGATGCCCTGGCCGGCGGCGACGCTGCTCATCAGCCGCAGATCCTTCGCCATGCCGGCCATGCTGAAGGCGGCGCCGTCGGGCCGCTCGCCTTTGACCACATCGACAATGCGCGGCAGCCGCCCGGGCGCCACTTTGATGGTGCCCGAGGTGTCGCCCAATATATCGGCGGCTTGCACCAGATCGATACCCGCCTTGTCGGCAATCGCCAGGGCCTCGCCGACCGCTTCCCAATAGACCACCAGCGGCAAATTTACCGCCAGCTTCATGGCCGCGCCCGCGCCCACCGGACCCACATGGTCGAGGCGCCGGCAAAGCTGCTCCAACACCGGGCGCGCGGCCTCCACAACTTCGGCCTCGCCACCGGCCAAGCCCAGCAATTGTCCATTCAAGGCCGGTTGCACACTGCCGCCCACCGGGCATTCCAGAAAACGACCGCCGGCCTCGGCAACGCCCTTTGCGATCCTCACGACGGTGTCGGGCCGGATTGTGCTCATCTCGATGATCAACGTGCCACCGAGATCGGCCGACAGTAGCCCAGCTTCGCCCTCATAGACCGAGGCGATGGCGTCATCGTCGATCACCATGGAAATCACCACATCGCAGCCGGCCGCCAGGGCCGCCGGGTTGGTGGCAAAGGCCGCCCCCTGTTCGAGCAGATCGTGGGTCCGCTCATAGGTGCGGTTCCAGACCGACAGCTTGCGGCCTTCCTTGATCAACCGCTCGCCCATTGCCGAGCCCATATTCCCCGTTCCACAGATGCCAATACGCATGCCAGCCTCCAGTTTCGATTTATTTCGCGCGTTTATTTTTCTCGCGCTCAGGTCCAAGTTTCGTCTTAGCCAATGCGCCGCGACGGGTCCAGGCAATGGTAGAGACATTCGGGCGACCTATGACACAATGGCGGCGAAGTTCGCACGCAGATCAGGGACAAAATAATGAAAACCATCGACATCTCGCCGGATGAAATGCAGCGCTATATTGCACGCTATTCGGAATTAACCCCCAACAAGGCGCGCACCGCCGGCAATATTCCGCCCGAGGCGCGCGAGATGATGACCGCGCGGGAAACCAAGACGGTGATCGCCCATGAAGGCGCCAAGGCGACGCCGTGGGGCGATGGTCCCATTCCGGGACCGGAGAAATTCGCCGTCGTGATTGCCGAGTGCGAACCCGGCAACGGTCCCGGCCTGCATGTGCATGGCAACACCACCGAGACCTTTACCTGTATCAAGGGCCGGTTTCGCATCGAATGGGGCGACGAGGGCCAGCATTCGACCGAGCTCAACCTATTCGACACCATTTCCGTGCCGCCCGGCGTCATGCGCCGTTTCCACAATATCAGCGACGAGAGCGGGCTGCTCTATGTGATCCTACAAAGCGGCGAGCGCGGCTTGGGCGATGTGGAATATCCGCCGAAAATGCTCGACGAATTGCAAAGCAAGTTCGGCCCGGAAATCGTCAAAGAACTCGAGGATGTGGGCTATTCGTTCCGCGCCGGGCTCGACGGATAACGCAACGGAAGTCGACCATGAATGAACAAGCCGACGACCGGCAACAAATCGAAACAGCGGTCACTCGCTATTTCGATGGGCTCTATAACAGCAACGGCGAGGATATCCGGGCGACTTTTCATCCGGACTCCAAAATCACCGGCTTCATGAGCAGTAGCGGGGAAATGTCGGTGATGGATTTCGAGGAATTCGTTACCTTCGTCGAAGCTCAAACCTCGCGCGCCTCGGCTGACGAGCCCTATGAGTTGGAAATCGCCGCCATCGATATTGCCGGGCAAGTGGCAACCGCGAAGCTCCTCGACCGCTATCTCAACATCCGCTTCACCGACTATTTGTCGCTGGTGAAGGACGATAAGGGCTGGCGGGTCTACAACAAACTCTGGCACGCCGAGCCGCTCTAGGAGGCCACCGACATGAAAGTTTTCATCACCGGCGCGCCAGGCTATATCGGTGGCACCGTCGCGGCGAATCTGCAGGACGCGGGACATCAGGTGAGCGGTTTGGCGCGCGATCAGGAAAAAGCCGACGCTCTAGAAGCACGCGGCATAAGCCCGGTTGTCGGCACCCTCGACGATCTCGATATTCTGGATGCCGCCGCCCGCGACGCCGACGCGGTGATCAACGCCGCCAGCACCCACCACGCCTTCGCCATCCGCGCCCTGGTCGACGCCCTGCGCGGCACCGGCAAGGTCTTCCTCCACACCAGCGGCAGCTCCATCGTCGCCGATAATGCCGCGGGTGCGCATAGCGACAATATTTATGGCGAGGACACGCCGTTTACGCCATTGCCGGAGAAGGCGATCTGGTACGCCATCGAGCGCGATGTAATTCTGCCGGCGGCCGAGGACGGTGTTCGTTCGGTGGTTTTGTGCAACTGCATGATCTACGGCACCGGCCAGGGCGTGCGCACCGAAAGCATCCAGATTCCGTTGATGGTGCGCGCCACCCAGGAAACCGGCGTCTCGCGCTATATCGGCGCGGGCGAAAATATCTGGTCGAACGTGCATATCGACGATTGCGCCGACGCCTATCTGTTGGCCCTGGAGCATGCGCCGGCCGGCTCATATTTCTATCTGGAATCCGGCGAGGACACGCTGGGTG
>JABDJY010000112.1 GCA_013003285.1 Alphaproteobacteria bacterium
TATCTCAAGGATGTATTCCCCACCGCCCGCCTGCTGGGCTATTTCGAATTCTATTATCGCGCCTACGGATCCGACGTGGATTTCGAACCCGACCGCAAGGTCAATCTCGATGATCGGGCGCGTATCCGCACTAAGAACGCCGCGCAGTTTATCAGCCTGGAGGCCGCCGATTGGGGCGTTACCCCGACGATCTGGCAGAAGTCCCAATTGCCGCGTGAGTTCCACGGCAAGGTCTCGGTCATTCACGAAGGCATTGATACGGACATCGTGAAGCCGGCGGCCGGTGTCGAGGTCACGCTACCGAACGGTGTAAAGCTGACAAAGAGCGACGAGGTGGTGACCTATGTGGCGCGCAATCTCGAGCCCTATCGCGGGTTTCCGATCTTCATGCGCGTGGTCGAGGAAATCTGCCGGCGCCGCCCCAACGCCCATGTGCTGATCGTCGGCGCCGACGGGGTGAGTTATGGCCGCGCTCTGCCGGACGGCCAGAGTTATCGCGAGAAGGCGTTATCGGAAGTGGAAATCGACCCGGCGCGGGTCCATTTTCTCGGCCGCCAACCCTATGAACAGTATCTGCGCGTGCTGCAGGTCTCCTCGGTGCATGTCCATTTGACCTACCCGTTCGTGCTGTCCTGGTCGATGCTCGAAGCCATGGCCAGCGAATGCCTGATCGTCGGCTCGGCGACACCGCCGGTGGAAGAAGTCATTCGTGACGGCGAGAACGGTCTGCTGGTCGATTTCTATGACCATATGGCGATCGCCGACCGGGTCGATGAGGTACTGGACCATGACGACCGCATGGCCGACATCAAGGCGCGGGCGCGGCGGACCATCGTTCGCGGCTATAGTCTGGAAAAATGTCTGCGCGACCAGATCCGCATGGTCGAGAGCCTGACCGAAGGCCGTCGTCCGGGCAATGTCGCGGTGGTGCCGGCAACGCGCAAGCCGGGGTCGAAGCCGGCGCCGAAGGGTAAAACACGTGGCGCCGGGCGCAGCCGTGCCGCGGCGACCGGTCGGCGGTGACAGCAATGGCAAGGATGGACCCCATATGACCACTTTTTTTGTCGGCGGCGCTCAGCGTTCGGGAACGACGCTCTTACAGGGACTGCTCTGTAGCAGCGAGAAAACCAATCCGCTGATCTATGAATGCTTCCTGCTGCAACACATCGTCGATGCCTATCGCCGGGGTCGTTACAATTTCGACGAGTTCGGTCCGGCCTATTTCAACGATATCCCGGCATTCCAAAGCTTCTACTCGCGCGTCGTTGGTGACTATTTGGATCAGACCCGTGCGCGCTATGCGCCGGCCGAGCATCTGGTCTTGAAGGAAACCAATCTGACCCGCGTCTTTCATGATGTGTACGATCTTGTCCGCGACGCCAAATACATCATCAGCGTGCGCGACCCGCGCGATGTCATCACATCGCTCATCGAGGTCGCCGAGAAATTGCCGGAGCGCAACGTCAATAAATGGTTTGGCGGGCGTGATATGAAGCGCTTGGCGGGTTATTATAAGGGCGTCTACCGCTCGGTTTTGGTGGCGCCCGATCCCACTTTCCGCAAGAATCTATTATTCGTGAAACACGAACGGCTGGTGTCGAACCCCGACGACGAGGTGGCGCGCATATCCGAGTTTACCGGCTTCCCCCTCAGCCCCGAAGACGGTGAGGCGGCGTGGAAGCGCAACGAGTGGGATTTCGACGGGATGGAGCGCTTCAAGATTACCGGTTGGCGCAGCGAGCTGTGGGGCAAGCAAATGTCCACCAAGAACATCGGCAAATTCCGCGGCAAGCTTACCGACGAAGAACTCGCCATTCTCGCCGAGGAACTCAGCGACGTGTATCACATCTTTGGCTATGGCGATGACGATCCGGCGCAGGCCACCGCGACTTTTGCAGCGCCTCACAAAGCGACGCCGACTGCTCAACTCTGACTTAGAAAGCGTCCGGCTCGTGGGTCGTGCGAGCCAATACCGAGCGGCGGAATTCCGGTGTCGCGCCCTTACCCGATAGATCCGGCCCGCCGCGCGCCAGTAAGGCGGAGACCGCGGGCAACACCGTGTCGCGGCCGCCTTTGACGCCCTCCGGCGCCGGCGCGCCGAGCAGGCGGTAATCCACCGTCGCGGTTGCCCGGTAGCAGATGGTTGCGCGCCAGCTATGGGCGCGGCTGTAGCCTTGCTGTTTGATCTGATGCAGCACCACGCGATCGCCGATGGCGTGGAGATCGTCATCCATGACGCCCCATTCGGCGGCGGCGCGGAAGGCAGGCCTGGTGAACATATAGCAGTTGGTATCGACAAACAGCTCGCCGTCGCTGAACGGGCACACGGTGAGGAATGAGCCGTCGAGCCGGCGAATTTCGCGGCCCGAGGTGCAGACTTGCGCGCCGGTTTCGCGATGCAATTCGACGAGCGATTCCACATGCATCGGCTTGTACCAATTATCGGCATCGAGAAAGGCGATGGCGTCGAAGCCCTGGGCGATTGCCGACAGGGCGCCGATGGCGCGCGGTGTATCGCCGTAATTGGCATGGCCTTGGGGCAGCACGATATGTTGCACATCGAACCCATCGACCAAGCTATTCGGGTGGCCGTCCGCGATCATGATGTGCTGGCAGGCCAGGGTCTGTGTCCGCACGCTGTCATGGCATTGGCGCAGCCATTCGTCGGATTCGTTGTGATAGGGGGTGATGACCGCGATATTCATTTTAAATTCACAAAGATTAAAATTATTTCACAAAGATTAAATTTTTTCGGCCGGTTAACAAATCGCGCGCGGTCTCCATAGCGTTTCGGACGCCATAACGGAACCCAGCCCAAGCCCAGGCTGGCCAACGTTTTCAGCGCCTCATATTAGCCAATATTTCATTAATATACAGGGATTTATGGGGGGTTTTCCACGTTAACTGTTAACCATAAAAATTAACAATATCCTAACGATTAGCGGGCGATAGTCGGCCCAATGGTTGCATTAAACGAAAATAATATACCGAAAGAGCAGCGACGCGTGGTTAATCAGGGCACTAAGGTTAACACCGATTTTGCCGAACGCGAGCGGCGGTTCTTGGAGAGATTTCCCGATGATCGGGCTTGCCTCGATCACCTGTTGGAGCTGCGCTTTGGCGCTCGCGGCAAGTGCCCGAAATGCGCGCGGACGGCGAAGTTTCACAAAATACGGCAAATCCCGGCCTATGCCTGCCAATGGTGCGGTTACCATATGCACCCCATGGCACAGACCAGCTTTGCCCGGTCGCGGGTCGGCCTCCACCTCTGGTTCCGGGTGGTGTTTTTATATTCGAACGGCCAAAACGGCATCACCGCGCGCCAACTGCAGCGTCTGCTCGGGCTGACCTATAAGACCGCCTGGCGCATGCGCAACACCATCATCAATGTGAAATTCAACATGCCGCAAGCCGGCAAGAAGGATGGCGCGCCCGATTTCGATACGCTGCTCGACGCGTTGACGACCGTCAAGCAGCCGCCGGAACCCGATCGGCCCCGTCGTCGTCGCGCGGCCTAGCGCGGCACTCCACAAAGATAGACAGACATGGATAGCGGTCGTGGCACCGGCGGCGCGTCGATGCGAATCGCTGTGCCGGTGACCGGACGATCGCTAGTTATTTTCCCTCGCTTCTCATTGGGCGAGCGGGCCGTGGTATCGGTGCGTGCCGAACGGCGATAATACTTTCCTTTTGTGGATAAAATGGCTGCTGGCGGGTTTTTCCCCGTTGCAGTCATCTAAAATTTTAACCATTTTATACAAGCTACAAAGTGTAGATTGGTGATTCGGACAAGCGCGGTTTCATTCGCGTGCGACAGTCACCGTTTAATCCAAAATAGGACGGGCGCGTTAAAGCGCCCGATGGTCCGGACCCCGCCAGTTTTTTTGGGGTCCACGTATTAGGGAAGGGGGTAACGCGTTTTGCCAAGCGCTTGCAGAAAGACCAAACCTTCTATCAACCGCGCACTCATGTGGTGCGGTGGTTTTTTGTAACGCGTTTAGCGTTGTTGCCATTCATCTAACAGGAGAATTCAGATGCCTAAGCCAACAGGTGAATTCACGATCGCAGGCGGAGACGGAAACGATTTCATTGGATTGGACGAAACGGAGCGCATGGATAAAAAGCAAAATCCAAACGCGAAGGGCAAGGGTGACGAATTTATTTACGGCATGGGCGGCGATGATATCATCTATGGTTTCGGCGGCGAAGATGGCCGGGGTCCACGACATGATCCTGCATCTGCCCAACGGTTATGAAACGAATATCGGCGAAGACGGCGAGCTGCTGTCTGGCGGTCAGCGCCAGCGAATCGCCCTGGCCCGCGCCCTGTTGGGCCCGCCGCGCCTGCTGATGCTCGACGAACCCAACGCCAATCTCGACACCTTCGGCGACGAGGCCCTGCTCAACGCCCTGACCGAGGCCAAGGACGCCGGCATCACTACCGTCGTGGTGAGCCATCGCCCGGCGCTGTTGCAGAAGGTTGATAAAATGCTGGTCTTGCGTGATGGCGTGGTGCGGGCTTTCGGCACCCCCGACGAAGTGACCGCCGGCGCCGCGCGGCCGGGCCGGTTGCTCGACGGCGGCGCAAAGCCGCGACCGAATGCAATGCCGGGCCTAGCGCTCAAGAAAGGCGACGGGAAGCCGAAGTCCGGCGATGATCCGGCGAAGAAAACCGGTCCCACGATCGAGGAAGGTGAAGTCGCATGAGCCTGGTTCCCTACGAGAACAGTCGCCCGGAATATGGCGTCGATGCCTTGCCGGCAAAGGCGACCCGCACCCGCGGGCCGGTGCTCGCCGGGTTCGCCGTCGTCGCCCTGGCCTTCGGCGGCTTCGGCGCCTGGGCCGCCACCTCCCCCCTGTCGAGCGCCTCGATCGCGTCGGGCGTCGTCTCGGTCGAAGGTAACCGCAAGACGGTGCAGCATTTGGAAGGCGGCATCATCGGCGAAATATTAATCGGTGAGGGCGATCGTGTTGAGGCCGGCCAGGTGCTGGTGCGTATCGATCCAACCCGGCCGCGGGCGGCCTTCGACCTGTTGCAGGGCCGCTATTGGGCGGCGCGGGCTTTAGAGAGCCGGCTGGTCGCCGAGCGCGATGGCCAGACAGAGGTGACCTTTGCCGAGGACTTGCGCGGCTTGACGGACAATGCCGAGGTCGCCGAAATTATGCAGGGTCAAGTCAATCTGTTCGAAGCCCGGCGCAAGGCGCTGGAGGGTCAGGTCAAGGTGTTGAAGCAGCGTATTGTTCAGCACAAACAGCAGATTGGCGGCGTGGGGGCGCAAATTCGCTCCAAGCGCGAGCAGCTGGCGCTGGTAGAAGAAGAGCGCCAGGGTATCGAGACCCTGTTCAAAAAAGGTATTGCCGCAAAGCCCCGATTGCTCGCCGCCAAGCGCGCGGAAGCCCGCTTGAAGGGTGAGATTGGCGAACATGTGGCCGATAGCGCGGAACTGAAACAACGGTCCGGCGAGACCGAGTTGCGGATCATCGATCTGGAGAACCGCCGTCAGGAGGAAGTCGCGACCTTGTTGCGTGAGACACAGGGGCAGATCGCCGAGCTGCTCGACCGGTTGCGCGCTCAAGAAGATATCCTGGCCCGCCTCGAGGTTCGCGCCCCCCAGGAAGGTGTCATCGTCGGCCTGAAATTCTTCACCCCCGGCGGCGTCATCCCGCCCGGTGCGCCGATCCTCGATATCGTGCCGGAAGAGCAACGGCTGATCATCAGCGCCAATGTGAACCCCAACGATATCGATGTGGTGCATGCCGGGTTGCCGGCACAGATACGGCTCAGCGTGTTCAACAGCCGCAGTACGCCGTTGATCGATGGCACGGTCACCAACATTTCCGCCGACCGGTTTATCAATGATAGCGATGGCAGTTCGTTCTACCGGGCGACCGTCGAGATCGATGCCGGTGAACTCGAGGCGCTGGACGGGGTGAGTCTGCACCCCGGCATGCCGGCCGAAGTGCTGATCAATACTGGCTCGCGCACCGCGCTGCAGTATTTGATGAGCCCGATTACCGACAATGTCCACCGGGCGCTGCGCGAAGACTGATCACGAGGACTGATCGCGGGGGAGAGGGCCGTCGGCGGCCTTAGGGTCGGGCAACGGTGATTTTTACCTCCACGGTCGAAACATCACCCACCGCGCCTTCCGCCGGCGTTACCGTGGTCCGGCCGATATACTCGCCGGTAGGCCATTGCTGGGCGCCGCGTTTTCGACCGATCCAGCGGAACCCGCGGATTTGGTTTTTGGCCTGCACCGTCTCGCGTTCGGCAACGACGCGCCCGTTGGGGCCCAGTAAGGTTTGCTTGATCTTGTCGCCGGCGCGGATACCGAAAAATCCAGCCCAATACACAATCGCCGGCGAAAGTGTCGAGATTTTTTGGTCCTGGATAGTACCCAGCTTGACCCGCTCTTTCTCCGGGAGGGCTTCGCGGAAGCCGCCATCATAGGTCGAGATCGACTCGTAGCGGAGTTGACTGCGCACCGCGGCATTCCAAAGCTGGGTCGCGCCGTCATCGCTGACGGCGAAGGGATCGATCCTTTTGCGATCGCGAAAAACATTCAGATGCAGATGGGGAAATTCGGCAAGGCCGGATTGTCCGACCAAGCCAATTTCATCACCGGCTTTGACGGTCTGACCTTTTTTCACTCGAACGCTACCCTTGCGCAGATGACAATACTGGGTCGCCCAACCCGGCGCGTGGTCGATGACGACCGCGTTGCCGCATTCCCGGCCCTTGATCGCCTCGACCCCGATGACCCTGACATTAATATCGTCCATGCCGTCGCGCAGCGCCCGAACCTTTCCGTCCGCCGAGGCCAACACCGCGACGCCGGCTTTCATCGCATCGAGATCACGGATCGCGAAATCGGTACCGCGATGCTTGTCGTTGGTCCGGTAGCCGTCACGGTGATCGCGGCCGCCGGGGCCCGGATCCTTGTCGAAATATTTGGCGATCCAGCAATCGACATTGATGTTGCAGGCGATCGGCAGGGCGAGCTGCGGGGCTGGGCCGGCTGCCGGTGCGGTTGATTGGGCCGTCGCCGTTGGGGCGCTGGCAAATATCGCTATTGCAAAAAGCGGCGTGAAGAGAAGGCGCCAGCGCATGGTCTACAACACCGGCTCGGCGCGGCCGATCGAAATGATGCGGCAACAGGCGTCGGCTATGCGGGGCACATTGTCGACATAGTTTCGCTTGTGCAGGGCGTTGGCGACGATTTGCGCCCGCTCGGCGAAGCTGGGCTCGTCCAACACTTTGTGGACGGCGTCGCGGATCGCGCAGGCTTCGTAATCGCCGGTCACCCGTACGCCGACGCCCTGGCGCTCGACGGCGCTGCCGTTGAGATTTTGTTCCAGATGCGTGGTCAAAATTACCTGGGGGCGGCCGATAGCCAAGCTGACCTCGGTGGTGCCGATGCCGCCCTGATGAACAATCACCGAACAGTTGCGCAGCGTATCGACCATAGAAACCGGCCGGTCATGCACTTGGATATCACTATCCTTAAAAACTTTGACCGTGCCCGGCGCTGCCCGGCGGATATAGGCCTCACCGGGAATACCGATCGCCGAAATACCCTCGGACGCGATTTTAAATTTCTTATAGTCGGTACCCAGATACGCAAAGAAGCGACGCTCTTGCGGTATCGGCAACGGCGTCGGTGGAGTGTCGAAGGGGCCAACCGCCGGAGTTTCGCGATGGCGGCGATAGGGGTCGAGTTCGGGAAAGGTGCAGACCCAGGTCGATTCGCATTCGAATAGCCGGGAGAAGCTTTCCGGCGCCGGGCGGCCGCGGCGTTGCTGGACCTCGGCCATGGTGGCCACCACATCGTCCTGCGGCGCCGTTTCGTCGAAGTTGGGGCGTATCTTGGGAATTTCCGGCAGATGGCTGGGGGGCACCGTGAAGCCGTCGCCGATGACAACCATGGGGACGCTGCCATAGGCGGCCAGGCACATCATGGGGCTGTAGTCGCTGATCGCCAGGGCGGGTTTGTAAAGATCGAACAGATGCTGCCAGGCCATGACCACCGGGTAGATGTCGCCGGGCCGGTCCATGCCCTGCATGATGAAAATGTCTGCCAGGCCGGCAGCGCGCCACGGCGATTTCACGCTGCGCGGGCTGGCATTGGGGATCGGCGCCTGCACCACGGTAAAGCCGTCGTCTTTGAGGACCGACCAGGATTCCACCAAATTGCGGACGGCGAAGATCGGGTGGTGACCGCGCGCGGCCAGCGCACGGCCGATTTTACGCAAGCGCGTCACGTGACCAAGCCCGGCGCCGAGTTCCCAACCGACCAATATGCGTGCCATCTATAGAACGCTCATTGAAATAAAATCCAAATATATCACACCCTTAGCGCTGAGAGGTTAACCCGTTAGGGTGGTCAACGGAACGCAATAATTAGGCTAGGATACGCACCGCCCCAACCGAACACCGAACGGCGGTATTTCTTTGCGAGACCCGGTATTATGGTCTAACGGCGAAAGTACCGGACATCGACGAGCTGCTGTCTTGCGCATTTTTTGCGGGCGAAATTGGAAGAAATTATGGCGTTATAGGAAATTGCTTTTTTATTTGAACCGGATGGCTACGTCCTGGGCGGTCCCAGGCTGATGGGGCGCCAGGCGGCCGGCAACGGTTTTCTGCGCGCGTTGATCGATTGTGCCGCCGATACGCGGCTTTGGGCATATTCGCCGCGGAAAACATCCGGTCAAACTTTTATAGATATTGCGCAGGCCCGCGATCCAAAGTGCAAAACCGGCTGGCTGCCCGCCCAACGCCTCGACCGCCTGGCGCAGATTGGCTCGCTTTATTTACCCGGCCCCGGCTTGTCTGAGGCCGCCCATGCCCGTCTTCGGGTGGGACCGGACGCTTATTCCCTGGTCGGCGTGACCCATACCACCGCCTCCCATGCGGCCATGGATTCGATTTGCGGCTTGCTAACAGCGCCGGTTTTCCCCTGGGATGCGGTGATCTGCACCTCGACCGCCGTTCAGAAAACCGTCCGCGCGTTGCTCGACGGGCAAACCGACTATCTGCGGTGGCGCCTGGGCGCCGACAAAATCACGCTTCCTCAGCTGCCGTTGATCCCCCTTGGCGTGCATTGCGACGATCTGGATTTCAGCCCGCAGGACAAGTTGAAAGCGCGCCAGGAACTGGGCATCGGCGAAGACGAAATCGTGGCGCTGTTTGTCGGCCGCCTCAGCTTTCACGCCAAGGCTCACCCTCACGCCATGTATGTGGCGCTCGAGCAGGCCGCACAACGCACCGGCAAGAAAATCGTTCTGCTGCAATGCGGCTGGTTTGCCAACGACCCGATCGAGCGGGCATTCAAGGATGGCGCGGCGAAGTTTTGTCCCAGCGTTCGGGCCTTGTGGGCCGATGGCCGGGAGGCCGCGACCGCCCGTAAAGCCTGGGCTGCCGGCGATTTGTTTGTGTCGCTATCCGACAATATTCAGGAAACTTTTGGACTGACGCCGATCGAAGCCATGGCGGCCGGATTGCCCACCGTGGTCAGCGAGTGGAATGGTTATACCGACACGGTGCGCGACGGATTTGACGGGTTCCGTATTCCAACTTGGATGCCGCAATCGCCTTTGGGGCGTAAATATGCGTTGCGCCATGAAATGGGTATGGACAATTACGACGAATATTGCGGCGTGACCTGCCAGACCATATCGTTGGACCATAACGCACTAACGGAAGCTTTGATCCGTCTGGTTGAAGATCCGTCGCTACGGGCGGAGATGGGCCAACGTGGCAAATTGCGCGCGCGCCAGGAATTCGACTGGCCGGCGATCATCAACCGGTACTTCGCCTTATGGGAGGAGCTTGCGGAAATCCGAATGTCCCATACTGGAAAGCCCGATGGAAACACGCCGCGCGTTGCACCCGGCCGCAGAGACCCGTTCGACGTTTTTGCCGACTACCCAACAGCGTCGATCAACGGTGATACGCGCGTGTCGCCGTCGGGTCTCGACCGCGACTGGCAGCAGGCGCGCGAACATTGGCGTTTCTCATATTCGGGTGCCGATCTGCCGAAGGCGGACACAATTTCCCGTTTAATGGAGGGGGTCACCGAGGTGGGCAAAACCGTTGCGGCCCTATCTCAAGAAACCAGCATCGCGTTGGAAAGCGCTATACTGACCCTGGCCTGGCTGGCCAAAGTAGGGTGTGTGCGTTTCGAGAGTTGACCGCGTGGGGCGGCGCGTGGACAGGTTGGCGATCCCATGCCAGATTAATCACACGGGATCGAATCGAGGCTGAAAAGCACGGAGGTTAGGATGAACGCTGTCACACCAAGCGACCATTTACCTAAAAAAGTGTCACCTTTGCGCCATGATGCGCCGGGCACGGTCACGTCCATGCCGTCGCCGACAAAGCTCCACCACATGCATATTTTCTCCGACGAACGCTACGACGAGATGGTGGA
>JABDJY010000115.1 GCA_013003285.1 Alphaproteobacteria bacterium
CCGCCGAACAGTTGGCGGAAAAATACAATGTCGCCGTTTCGACCCGTCCGCCCAGTGTTCCCTACAAGGAAACTATCCGCAAACAGATCGAGCAGCATGCCCGTCACAAGAAACAAAGCGGTGGCCACGGGCAGTTCGGCGATGTGCATATTGAAATCGGTCCACGGCCGCGCGGTGCTGGTTTCGAGTTCAGCAGTCGGGTGGTCGGCGGCTCGGTGCCGCGCCAGTACATCCCGTCGGTCGAAACTGGCGTAACCCGGTATCTCGATAGGGGGCCGTTGGGCTTCCCGGTCGTCGATGTCGCAGTCTGTCTATTCGACGGTCAACATCATGCGGTCGATTCCTCCGACATGGCGTTTCAAACCGCCGCCCAGGCGGCGATGCGCGAGGGCATGCCCAAATGCAATCCGGTCCTGCTCGAGCCGATCTGTAAGGTCGAGATCGATTCACCTTCGGCGCACACCAGCAAGGTCAATCAGATCGTCAGCGGGCGGCGCGGCCAGTTATTGGGCTTTGACGCCAAGACCGGCTGGCCGGGCTGGGATACGGTGCACGCCCATTTGCCCCAGTCGGAGATGGCCGATTTGATCATCGAATTGCGTTCGCTGACCCAGGGGACCGGCACCTTCCGCTATGCGTTCGATCATCTACAGGAACTCGGTGGGCGCGAGGCCGAGGCCGTGATCAACCAGCGTCAGGAGGCGCAGGCCGCTGCCTGATCGAGGGCGTTCGCGGTTACTGTACACGCACTTGTTATTGGGCCGGTAGGGCGTCGGTCGGCTAGCTGTAGGCGGGTACGAAAGTAGGTAAACCGCCATGTTGTCCAGCCGGGGCCGCGCCCTCGCCCTCATCGCTTTTTGCCAGGTGGCGGCGATGGCCGTATGGTTTTCGGCATCCGCCGTGGTACCGGCGCTGCGCGCAGAGATCGATCTGTCCACCGGTATCGCCTCGCTTTTTACCAGCGCTGTGCAGGCGGGATTTGTCGCCGGCACCATCGTCAGCGCGCTGCTGGGACTGGCCGACCGGCTCGATCCGCGGCGGTTCTTCATGTGGTCGGCCTTTGTCGCCGCCGGCGCCAACGCGCTCATTCTGCTGATCGATCCAACTTCGCCCACGGCGATCCTGCTGCGCTTCGTCACCGGCGTTTGCATGGCCGGCGTCTATCCGGTGGGCATGAAGCTGGCCTCGACCTGGGCCAAGGGCGATATGGGGCTGATGATCGGCGTGCTGGTTGGCGCGCTCACCCTGGGGTCGGCGGCGCCCCATATGTTCAACGCGTTGGGCGGCATCGACTGGCGCTTCACCCTGGCCGCCGCGTCGATATCGGCGGTGGCGGCGGGGCTGGCGATCCGCCTAACCTCGATCGGTCCGAACGTTGCACCGGCGCCGCCGGTCAATGTGCGGGCGGCTATGCGCGCCTTTACCGACCCCGCCCTGCGGCTCGCCAATATCGGCTATCTCGGCCATATGTGGGAGCTCTACGCCATGTGGGCGTGGATCGGGGTGTTTCTCGACGCCAGTTTCCAGCTTAGCTTGGGTGAGGGGGCGTCGACCGCCCGCTGGGCCGCATTATCGACCTTCGCCATCATGGGGGCCGGCGCCGTTGGCTGCATCGCCGGCGGACTATTGGCCGACCGGTTCGGCCGCACCACGGTGACCATCACCGCCATGACGGTGAGCGGGCTATGTGCCTTAAGCGTCGGGTTTCTGTTCGGCGGCAGCTTGGTTCCGCTGGTCCTGCTGTGCCTAATTTGGGGCGCCAGCGTGGTGGCCGATTCGCCGCAATTTTCCGCCAGCGTCGCCGAGCTTTCCGAACGGCAACTGGTCGGCACCATGCTCACGGTGCAGACCAGCGCCGGGTTCCTACTAACCCTGGTTACCATCCATCTGGTGCCGGTCTTCGTCGATATGGTCGGCTGGCGCTTCGCCTTTATCTTCCTCGCCGCCGGCCCCTTGATCGGCGTGTGGGCCATGTGGCGGCTGCGGGTTAGCCCCGCCGCCGGCCGATTGGCGGGCGGGCGCGGTTGAATTTTCACCTGTGGATGATTTTTTGTTGAAACCATATAATCATATACCAAATGTGTTTCATCAGTAGAATAGAAATATTCTAGAATTAGGGGCAACAGATGAGCGAAATCACACAAGCGGCCGGTGTCGAGGTCAATATCGGCATCGCCCAGGATCAACGTCAGGCCATTGCCGAAGGGTTGTCGCGGCTGCTCGCCGATACCTACACCTTGTATCTGAAGACCCATAACTTCCATTGGAATGTGACGGGACCCATGTTCAACACGCTGCATTTGATGTTTGAGCAGCAGTATAATGAGCTGGCGCTGGCGGTCGATCAGATCGCCGAACGCATTCGCGCGCTGGGTTTTCACGCGCCGGGTAGCTACGCGGCCTATGCGAAATTGTCGTCGGTGCCGGAAGCGATTGACGTGCCGAGCGCCGAGGAGATGATCCAGCAATTGGCCGAGGGTCAGGAAATCGTGGTGCGTACCACGCGAGAGATTTTCCCCGCCGCCGACGCGGCCCATGACGAGGCGACCGCCGATCTGCTGACTCAGCGCATGCAGATCCACGAGAAAACCGCCTGGATGTTGCGCAGCATGCTGGCCTAAGCCGGGGCTTAGACTTCTGTAAACGCGCCTGATTTGGTAGTCTGCGACTTCGTTAGGCTCGCGCTCGAGCGCTAACCCGAATTATCCTACCGAATGGGTGTCCCTATGGAAGTTTTTGACAATATCCTCGAGGCGGTTGGCCACACCCCGCTGGTCCGCCTCAACAAGGTCGTGCCCGACGGCGCCGCGACCATCCTGGCGAAATGCGAATATATGAACCCGACCGGTTCGATCAAAGACCGCATGGCGGCCTACATTATCGAGCAGGCGGAAAAAGAGGGGCTGCTAAAGCCTGGCGGCACCATCGTGGAAAACACGTCGGGCAATACCGGACAAAGCCTGGCCATGGTGGCGGCGGTAAAGGGCTATCGCTGCGTCTTCACCCTGCCCGACAAGATGAGCCAGGAAAAGATCGACATGATGAAGGCGTATGGCGCCGAGGTGGTCATCACGCCGACCGACGTGCCGGGCGATTCGCCCGACCACTATGTGAACACCGCCAAGCGTATCGCGTCCGAGACACAAGGCGCGTTCTACGTTGACCAGTATCACACCGAATGGAATATCGAGGCGCACCGCCGCTTCACCGGTAAGGAAATCTATGAGCAAACCGACGGCGGTAAGTTCGATGTGTTTATGGGCGGCACCGGCACCGGCGGCACCGTCTCCGGCGTGGGCCGCTGGTTCAAGGAGCATGCACCCAACGTCAAGATCATCGGCGTCGATCCGCTAGGGTCGGTCCACTACCATTTGTTCAAGACCGGCAATTTGCCGACGGCCTATGTCTACAATGTGGAAGGCATCGGCGAGGACATTAAGTGCGAGGCGATGGATTTCTCCGTGGTCGACGACATGCGTCAGGTCAACGATAAGCAATCCTTCGATATGGCCCGCCGCCTAGTGCGTGAAGAGGGACTGTTCTGCGGCGGATCATCCGGTTCCATCGTCCATGCCGCGGTTGAAGTGGCGAAGGAAATCGGCCCCGACAAGACGATTATCGTGACCTTGTGCGATTCCGGCACCCGCTACATTACGAAATTCCTGTCGGACGCCTGGATGAAGGATCACGGCTTCCTCGAGGAAGGCCATGATTTGGGGTTGGTCGAAGATTTGCTGACGGCACGCAATATGTCGCCGGTGACTGCCAATGCCGATACGCCGATTTCGGAAATCATCCATCTCATGCGAGAGCATGGCGTGTCGCAGATTCCCATGATCGAGAGCGGCAAGCTCACCTCGATGATCCACGAATCCGACATTATCCACGGGCTGCGCGACGGCAGCATCAGCACCGCGACCCTGACCCGCGATGTCGCCAATCCCATCGGCGGGCTTATCTATCCGAAAGCCCGGCTCGAAGAACTGTTCTTCCTGTTTGAATCCGACCATGTGGCGGTGGTCGTCGATGGCGGTAAAGTGGTCGGCGTGGTGTCGCAAATCGATCTGATCGAGTATCTCGCCAAGAACCCGCGCCCCGCGCCGCTGGCGGTTGCGTCGTAGCTGGACGGACGCCACACAATAATTTTTCTTGATTATTGTGACTGTCACGTTATATTATTCGTGACAGTCACAATAACAGAGGTTATAATGCGTAATCCACTTAAACAAAGAGACCAGAATATGGGCCGCCGTCCGATCCACGATGAGGCCATGTCGCCTGCTGAACGCCAACGCCGCCGCCGTGCGCGGGTGCGTGACGAACCCTGGCGCGATCAGCGCCTGGCCGGGCGCGCGATCTTGCAGGCGCTGCGCGATTTACAGGGCGATGGGGCGGAAGCCTCTCGCTTAGCCCCTGAGACATTGGTGCAGATCATCGACCAAGCGGTCGAAAATTTGGCGCCGGAAGGCGATGGGGCCATCGCCGAGGCTCGCGCGACCGTCACGAAACTGCTCGACCCCAATGAACCTTTGCCCGAACGCGGTCATCGTGGCCGCCGCGGGCATCGGGGTCACAGGATGGGCGATGGCGTTCGCCGACGTCACGGCCGCCGCAGCAAAGCTCGCAACGAAGAAAAAGACGAAGAATAAGGCATCTAGCATGGTTGGCCTTCGCCGCCCGGAGACCATATTATGGGTCTCCCGGGCGACCGGCCTATCGACAGGATGAGAAACCAGACCATGACCGAGATCGACGCCAACACCCGTACCGAGCTTGAAGCCGCCGCCTTCCGCACCCTGGTGCAGCATCTGCGCGACAAGCCCGAAGTGCAGAATATCGACCTGATGAATTTGGCCGACTTCTGCCGCAACTGTTTGTCCAAATGGTACAAGGCGGCGGCGGAAGATAAAGGCATCGAGTTGGACTATGACGCGGCGCGCGAGATCGTCTACGGCATGCCCTATGCCGAATGGAAGGCGAAATATCAGGCCGAGGCGACGCCGGAGCAGAAGGCAGCTTTCGATGCCAAGCAGGGCGGATAGCCCAGCGCGAGCCTAAATTTAGCAATAACGCGACGCAGCCTTTGCCTTTCCACAGGCTGACAGGCTAAACCGAGGGTGGGCGCAACGCCCAGCATCGCTGTTATGGCGATGACTACCAGGAATTTGGGGAGAGAGTACCGATGGCCGATACGGGCGGTATCGCTGCGGACAGGTTGCGCAGCTTCATAGAGCGGATCGAACGGTTGGAAGAAGATCGAGCAGGCCTAAATTCCGACATACGAGAAGTTTTGTCGGAGGCGAAATCCGCCGGTTTCGATACCAAAACCATTCGCCAGATCGTGCGCCTGCGCAAGCTCGACCCCAATGAGCGCCAGGAGCAGGAGCATTTGCTCGAAGTCTATCGCAGCGCGGTCGGGCTCTAGTCCTCAATCAGTAATTCGACCGGCCGCCGTCCACATTGATCATCTGGCCGGTCAGGAAGTCGCTGTCGGGACTTGCCAGATAAAGCACCGTGCCGGTCAGATCGTCCGGCACCATGTCGCGCTTAAAGGCGCGCTGGGAAACAGACCCCGCCCGCGCCTCGTCATAGTCGGGGTGGTCGGCCAGTCCTTCGCTTTCGGTAAGGCCGGGCGCAATGGTGTTGACGCAAATATTGTCGCCGCCCAGCTCGCGCGAGAGTGAGCGGCTCATCGCCATGATGGCGCCCTTCGACGCGACGTAGTGCAAGAACTGGGGCGCGCCGGCGAGCACGGTTCCGGAACTGATGTTGATGATCTTGCCGCGGCCGCACTTTCGCATGCTGGGCACCACCGCTTTGATGGTCTGAAACGTGCCGCGCACATTAATGCGCATGACCCGGTCCCACTCCTCTTCGTCGATTTCTTCGAAGGGGCGGCGACGCAGCGCGACGAACAGCGCGGCATTGGTAATCAGGATCTCGATCGGCCCGAAGGCATCCTCGGCGCCCGTCACCGAGGCTTTCAGCGCATCATTATCTGTGACGTCGCATATTTGCGCGATCGCTTCGCCGCCGGTCGCGGTGATGGCATCGACAACCGGCTGGCAATCGACCACGTCGGACACCACCAGCCGCGCGCCTTCTGCCGCCAACGCTTTGGCGTAGACCGCGCCCAGCCCGTGGGCGGCGCCGGTAACCAGCGCCACTTTTCCATCCAACCGTGCCATCGCGTCTCTCCGTGGTGTTGAAGGCTATGAGCATAGAAAAAGTGCTGTCCTGGGGCCACCCACCTGCGAATCTTGCGTTCGCGCGCGCGTCGTCGGAAACTCCTGGACAACGGCTGTTGCCGCTAACCCAGGAGGACGCCCATGAAACCGCTTACCCTCGGCGATATGACCATTCAGTCGGTGTTGGAGAATATCGCGCCGGCGGAAACGCCCGGCGACATGTTTCCCACCGCGGCGCCGGAAGACATTGCGCGACACATGGATTGGATGGCGCCGACATTTTTCGACACTGCGAGCGAAATGCTCATCCTGGCGTTCCAGAGCTTTGTGGTCCGCACGCCGCGGCTCAACATCCTCATTGATACCTGCGTCGGCGAGGACAAGGTGCGGCCTTGGCCCCAATTCCACATGAAGAAGTGGCCGTGGATGGGTAACTTGCAGGCGCTCGGTCTAACCCCGGAAGATATCGACGTGGTCATGTGCACCCATCTGCATCCCGATCATGTGGGCTGGAACACGCAACTGCTTGACGGCCGCTGGGTGCCGACATTCCCCAACGCCAATTATGTGTTCGCCCGCGACGAATATCACTATTGGGAACAGGAAAACGCGCAAGGCTCGGAACGCATCGGTCTGACCTTCGCGGACAGCGTGCTGCCGGTGATGGAAGCGGGGCAGGCGACCCTGGTCGATAACGACCATGAAATCGACACCGGTATCTCGATCGAGCCGACCCCCGGCCATTCGCCCGGTCATGTGGTGGTCAATCTGGCGTCGAACGGCGACAGCGCGGTCTTCACCGGCGATCTGATGCACCATCCGGTGCAGGTGCCGGAGCCGCAATGGAGCACCTGCTTCTGTTGGGACATGGAAATGTCGGCCAACACCAGAACCAATTTCGTTGACCGCTACACCGACACCGACACCATCATCCTACCGGTCCACTTCGCCGGCGAAACCGCCGGCCGCATCGTCGGCGGCGGCGAGAAATCGATGTTCGAGTTTCTGCCGGGATAACTCGTTACTCCGCCGCCTCGGCGGTGGGGGCGTCGGGGTCGTTGAAGGCGCGGAGCAGTGCTTGTTCTTCGACCTTGGCCTTTTCCAGATGCTCGTCCTTGACGTGCCCATAGCCGCGAATGTGTTCGGGGATCGAGGCGATGGCGATGGCCAGCTCGTGATTGTCGTGGGTGAGCTTGCTCAGCACCTCGTCGATCGTGGCCTCGTAGTCGGCGATCAACTGACGCTCGCGCTTGCGCTCGGCGGAATAGCCAAAAATGTCGAAGGCGGTGCCGCGCAGGAAACGCAGCCGGGCCAACAGACCGAAGGCCGACATCATCCACGGACCGAACTCCTGTTTGATCAGGTGGCCGGTATTTTCGTCGCGCTTGGCGAGCAGGGGCGGCGCCATGTGGAACTTCAGTTTGAAATCGCCCTCGAACTGGTCGTTCAGCCGCTGGGTAAAAGCCCCGTTGGTGTAGAGGCGCGCCACCTCATACTCGTCCTTGATAGCCAGCAGCTTGAAGTAATAGCGCGCCACCGCTTCGGCGAGGCCGCTACGGCCCTTGGCGCGGTCGCCCTCGGCCTTCTGCACCTTGACCACGAAATCCTTGTAGCGCCGGGCATAGGCTTCGTTCTGGTATGCCGTGAGCGTGCGAATTCGCCGCGCGACAATGTCTTCCAGCGAGGTGGCGATGTCGGGCTCTTGCAGGCGCAGCGGCGTTGCCGGCGCGGCGGCCTTCTCTACCCGGGCCCGGTCGACCACGACGCGGCGGCCCCACAGAAAGGCGCGTTTGTTGAAGTCGACCGCGACGCCGTTCAACGCGATGGCTTGCTCAATCGCTTCGGCGGATAGCGGGACCAGGCCCTTTTGCCAAGCGATACCGAGCATGAACAAATTGGTGGCGATGGAATCGCCGAGCAGGGCGGTTGCCAGACGCGATCCATCGACATAGTCGGAAGCCCCATCGCCCACCGCCACGTCGATGATCTTGGCCATTTCCGCGCCCATCAGGTTCATGTCCGGGTTGCGGGTGAAATCGCCGGTGATGGTTTCGTGGCTATTGATGACGACGTGGGTGACGCCGGGTTGCATCTTCGCCAGAACGTCGGGGCTGGCTGCGACCATCAAGTCGCAGCCGATCACCGTGTTGGCGCTGCCGGCCGCGATGCGCACCGCGTGCAGATCTTCAGGCGTGGCGCCGATACGGATATGGCTGACCACCGCGCCGCCTTTTTGGGCAAGGCCGGCCATGTCGAGCACCGAGGCGCCCTTGCCTTCGATATGGGCGGCCATGCCGAGCAGCGCGCCAATGGTGACGACGCCGGTGCCGCCAATGCCGGTGACGATGATCCCGTACGGATTTTCCAGCGAGGGTAATTCCGGGGTCGGCAAATTCACGCAGTCGAAGGCGCCCTCGGCGCCGCCCGCGGCAATCGTCTGGGGTTTCTTGAGCTGGCCGCCATGGACTGTGACGAAGCTGGGGCAGAAGCCGTTGACGCAGGAATAGTCCTTGTTACAGCTCGACTGATCGATCGCCCGCTTGCGGCCGAATTCGGTATCGACCGGCACCACCGACAGGCAGTTCGATTTCACCGAACAGTCGCCGCAGCCTTCGCAGACGGCCTCGTTGATCATCACCCGCTTGGGCGGGTCGGGGAACAGATTGCGCTTGCGCCGCCGGCGTTTTTCCGCCGCGCAGGTTTGGTCGTAGATCAGCACCGTCGTGCCGGGCCAATCGCGCAGGTCGCGCTGGACCTCGTCCAATTCGTCGCGATGATGCACCGTCGTCCCATGAGGAAACTCGGTGCCGATGGGATATTTGTCGGGTTCGTCGGAGACGACGACGACCTTACCGACGCCCTCGGCGGCGACCTGCCGGGCGATGGAGTCGACCGTCAGAGGGCCGTCGAACGACTGCCCACCGGTCATGGCGACGGCGTCGTTGAACAGAATTTTATAGGTCACGTTGACGCCGGCGGCGACCGCTTGGCGGATCGCCAGATAGCCCGAATGGTAATAGGTGCCGTCGCCGAGATTGACGAACACGTGCTTGTCGCTGGTGAACGGCGCCTGACCGACCCAGCTGGCGCCTTCGCCGCCCATTTGGGTGAAGGTGGCGGTGTCGCGGTCCATCCACAGCGACATGAAATGGCAGCCGATGCCGGCCAAGGCGCGGCTGCCTTCGGGCACGCGGGTCGAGGTGTTGTGCGGGCAGCCCGAGCAGAAATAGGGGATGCGCTTGACCGTATCCGGTTGCTGCGCCAGGGACGATTCCTTGCGGGTCAGAAACGCCAGCCGTTCATCCATTTCCGACGATGTATGGAATTGGCCGAGGCGGGCGGCGATGGTTTGGGCGATGCGGCCTGGCCCTAACTCGCCATGCGACTGCAGCATCCACTCGCCGTTTTCATCGTATTTGCCGACGATGCGGGGCCGGGCGTCGCTGTGCCAATGATAGAGCTGATCCTTGATCTGGCTTTCGATCAGGGCGCGCTTTTCCTCGACCACGAGAATTTCATCGTGACCTTCGGCGAATTCGCGCATTCCCTCGGGCTCGAGCGGCCACGACATGCCGACCTTGTAGAGGCTGAGACCGATGTCTTGAGCCTGCGCCTCGTCGATGCCCAGATCGTCGAGCGCTTGGCGCACATCGAGATAGGATTTGCCGGTGGTGACAATGCCGAGGCGCCGCTTCGGGCTGTCGATGATGGTCTTGTCGATCCTGTTCGCCCGCGCAAACGCTAACGCGGCCTGGAGCTTAAAGCGATGGTGGCGCTCTTCCTGGCCGAGAAAGTCATCGGGCCAGCGAATATTGACGCCGCCCTCGGGCATGCGGAAATCGGTCGGCGTAACGATGTCGATGCGATGCGGATCGATATAGACCGACGCCGAACTGTCCACCGTCTCGGCGATTGTCTTGAACGCCACCCAGCAGCCGGAAAATCGGCTCATGGCCCAGCCGTACAGCCCCAGATCGAGGAAATCCTGAACGCCGGCCGGGTTGAGGACCGGGATCATGGCGTCGACGAAGGCGAATTCCGACTGGTGCGCCGTGGTCGACGATTTGCACGTATGGTCGTCGCCGGCGAGCAGTAGCACCCCGCCATTCGGCGAGGACCCAGCCAGATTGCCGTGTTTGAACACGTCGCCGGACCGATCGACCCCAGGACCCTTGCCGTACCACATGCTGAAGACGCCGTCATAGTTGGCGCTGGGGTAGAGGTTGAGCTGCTGGCTGCCCCAGATGGCGGTGGCGGCGAGATCCTCATTGACCCCGGGGCGGAAGACGATGTTGTGTTTTTCGAGATATTGCTGGGCGCGCTGCATCTGCTGGTCGAGGCCGCCCAGGGGCGAGCCGCGATAGCCGCTGACGTAGCAAGCTGTGTTGATCCCGGCTTTCTCGTCGCGCAGGCGCTGCATCATCGGCAAGCGGACCAAAGCTTGCGTGCCGGTCAAGTAAACCCGACCCGACTCAAGTGTGTATTTGTCGTCGAGACTGACAGCCGTCAGCGCCATCGCTTCCTCCTAAAGGCCGCCCGAATCTGGGCCGCCGCCAATTGCAACTTTGGACGAAAATGTAAGTGGGCCCGCCCAAACTGTCCATTGGCCCGATGAGTCCAACGCGATTGCGCAATAAATTGCACGGAACCCCTACTGCTGCGACGAAATATTATCCCCACACGGCGAATATATTCATTTTGTAAGCTCTCATATGCCGCCTGATTCGCCGAATTTGAGACAAATAGTGAAATCGCGCGGGTGGTTCGCTATACCGGGGGGAAATTACGTTTCGTCGTCCAAGTCTGCGAGGTATCGGTCGCGTGACCATTTTGTTAACCGGCGCTGCCGGATTTATCGGTATGCATGTCGCCCAAGCGCTTCTGGCGCGCGGCGAGAGCGTGGTTGGCGTCGATAACGTCAACGACTATTACGACGTCGCTTTGAAAGAGGCGCGGTTGGCGCGCTTGGGCGAGCATGCGGCGTTTCGGCTCGAGCGGATCGATATTGCCGACCAGGGCGCTCTCACCCCGCTGGCCGGCGGCGTCGACCGTATAATTCATTTAGCCGCCCAGGCGGGGGTTCGCTACAGCCTGACCCACCCGGAAGCCTATGAGCGGGCTAATCTCGCCGGCCATCTCAACGTGCTGGAGTTTGCCCGGTCGATCGGCGATGGGCTCACCAACATGGTCTATGCCAGCTCGTCCTCGGTCTATGGCGGCAACACCAAGCTGCCGTTCTCGGTCGACGACCAGGTGGATAATCCGGTCTCGCTTTACGCTGCGACCAAGAAGGCCAACGAGTTAATGAGCCACGCCTATAGCCACACCTATGGGCTGCCGCAGGTCGGCTTGCGCTTTTTTACGGTCTATGGGCCGTGGGGCCGGCCCGACATGGCGGCTTATATCTTCGCCACAAAGATTCTCGCCGGCGAGCCGATTCCGGTGTTCAACCATGGCGACATGCAACGCGACTTCACCTTCATCGACGATATCGTCGCCGGCGTCATTGCCGCGCTCGATCGGCCGTCGACCGCCGATGAGCCGCGCCACCGGGTCTATAATCTGGGCAACCATCGCTCGGAGCGGCTGATGGATTTCATCGGCCTGATCGAAGAGGCGCTCGGCCGGAAGGCGGAAATCGACTTCCAGCCCATGCAGCCCGGCGACGTTCAGGCAACCTATGCCGATATCGCCGCCAGCCAGCGCGATCTGGGCTTTCAACCGACAACGCCGATCGCAGAAGGCATTCCCAAATTCATTGCCTGGTACCGCGAGTATCACAGGGTTTAAGGCGTTGGCTTAGGACTCGTTCGTGACCGACCGGCGCCAGGTCTCGATATTGCGGCGGGCGTCCTGGATGAAGGGGCTGTGCCGCGCGGTGGCGAGAAACGCGTCGCGGACCAGCGAGCCGGGAAAGCGTTCCGGCCGCTTGATGTGGACCATCAGCACGACGCGGCGTTGGTCGGTATCGTTCCACACCTCATGTTCGTACATATCGTCGAACAGGATCATGCGGCCCTCCTGCCAGACATAGTCGGTGTCGGCAATTTCCATGTGACAACGTTCGGGTTGCCGCGGAATGCGCAATCCCAAATGACCGGTGACGATGGCCTTGGTCGGGCGGGTGTGGCGCGGAATGTGGCTGTGTGGATCGAGCACGGAAAATAGGGCGGTTAGCAGGCCCGGCACGCGTTCGAGCAAGCGCGCGGTTTCGGGGCAGCGTGCGCAATTTTCTTCCGAGCGCAGGCCATAGCCCCACAGGACGAATGATTTCCAACGGTCGTCGGTGGCAATCTGGCAATGGTCGGGGGAGATCAGCCGCAGCGGCGGCAACGCGCTCTTATCGCCCAAAATTTGATCCGCCTCATCACGGATCGCCATCCAATTTTGCTCGAGCTCGGGCACCCAGTCGAACAGGTCCGGATCGATCACCGGTTGATCGTCGAGTTCCGACCAGCGCGACAGGGCGCGGTCGATTAGCGGCGAAAAGCGCAGACCCATCCAGATAATTGCAGCGCGTTTCGCGTCGAAGGCATTCATCTACCCCTCCACGCCGGTGCAACAGATACGGCAATTACTGCGTCATTTATCATTACGCAGCGTCGGAACGCGAAAATCAATATGCGACTTCTGGCTGCCGGTTCCTCATGCCCGGGACCTCGGAGCCGGATGCGGCCTTGCGCTCTTTTTATAGTCCCGCACTCAAGGGAAATACAATTAACGATAAAAAATGATTGATAAACAAGAAAATATTACCTAGTGCAGATAAGATTTCTCACTTAGCTGATACCCCAACGAGGACGACATACAGTTATGAAACTATTTTTAGCTGCCGCGAGTGCCTTTCTTGCCATTCATCCCGCCGGGGCGGCTTTTGCGCAAGATTCAGGTCAGACCCGTTTAGACGGAGATCGGCAGATAAGCCTTGGGCTCGGTATTCCAGACTCCCTCGACTTTCATGGCTATGCCGGTTTGGCGGTCGGCGCCTTTCCAGATTACGAGGGGTCCGACGATATAGCGGCGATGGCGCTGCCCCTCGCCGACATCAGGCAGCCGGGCTTCCTATTTCTAAAAGGCGCTAGTGTGAACCCTAATGATGGGCTGGTGAGTGTGGGGTGGGAAGCTCTCAACCTCGGCATTTCGAAGGGATCGATCCAAAAGCTGCGAATGTCGGCGGGGCCATTGGTGCACTACAGCGGCGGCCGCGACGAGGACGATAGCGATACGCTGAGGGGTCTGGGCGATATCGACGACAGTGTCGGGCTTGGCGGTTTTATCGCCGCAAGCGGTGGCCCTTGGTCGGTGGATTTGAGCGTAGTACCGCAGGAAACCGGTGACGGTGGCGGCGGGTTGTTAATTTCTGGTGGCGTCAAACATTCCGCACAAGTGAACGATAAGCTGGCTATTTCGACGGGCATTTCAACGAGCTGGGGCGATGACGATTACATGCAAGGATATTACGGCGTCACCAGCAGCCAGTCGGCCAGGAGCGGTCTCGCGGGTTTTGACGCGGACGCCGGGGTTAAGGATGTGGGCGTACAGATCGGGGCCACCTACGAACTATCGCGAAGGTGGGTCATCGAAGGGCAGGCGGGTTATCAGCGACTTCTGAACGACGCCGGAGACAGTCCCATTGTGGACGCAAGCGGATCTCGCGATCAGTTTAGAGCTTTGCTTGGCGTCGCCTATCAATTCTAATTTTGAGCGCTAACATCGCGACGACAGAGAGGATCGAAGATGGTGATCGATAAAGGCATGAACCATATTCAGCGGGCGAGCCGACGGTATCGCGTGCTGTTCACTGTCTTGATTATAGGGGTTCCGGTTTTTGACCTTTTGTATTGGGCATCCTTCAATCATTTGCCCGAGGGATTTCTTACAGACCTTCCCGTTCTTCCAACTCAACAGCTGTCGGTTTTGTCGCTCGCATTGGCATTCCTCGTCAGCCTGCTTCCCGTGAGCGTTGCCGTTTATGGCCTCGTAACGCTAAAGGCGCTGTTCCGGCTTTATGAGGGCGGCATTATCTTCTCCGCCGACAACGTGAAGTATTTTCGTCGCTTGGGATATTCGTTTATCGCTTGGGTTGTTGCCAACACGGTATTTACGCCATTGATCAGCGTCGTCGTTACATTCGCGAATCCTCCAGGACAACGGGTACTGTCGGCTCAGTTCGGTGTTCTGGATATAGCCACCTTACTCATTGGTGGCGTTGTTCTACTGATATCATGGGTGATGAATGAGGGCCGTAAGTTGGAAGACGAGATCGCTCACACGGTGTAGGTAACTATATGGCTATCGTCATTAATCTCGATGTGATGCTTGCCAAGCGCAAGATTAGGTCGAAAGAACTCGCTCAGCGCGTTGGTATAACCGAGCAGAATCTTTCGATTCTCAAAACGAACAAGGCGAAGGCGATCCGTCTAACCACGCTGGACGCGATTTGCCGGGAACTCGATTGCCAGCCTGGCGATTTGTTGGAATTCCAACAATGACGGCCGCCGTTTGAGCGGTTTCCGAACGCCGTTATGACGTTTTGGCGCGACCGCCATAGAGCGCCTCGAGGCGCTCGCCGTATTTTTCGGTGATCAGGTGGCGGCGCGGTTTGAGGGTCGGGGTCATCAGGCCGTTGTCGATGGAAAAACCCTCGCTGGCGATGATGAAACGGCGCACCTGCTCGATCAGTGAGAGGTTCTTGTTGACCCCGTCCACTGCCGTTCGCAGCGCTTCGTGGAAGGGCTGTAACTCGGCCAAGGTTTCCAGGTCGCGGTCATGGCCATTTTCCTTGGTCCATTTGGCAACGAATTCCTCGTCGGGCACCAATACTGCGACCAAATGGGGGCGCTTGTCGCCATAGACCATGGCCTGGGCGATTTCCGGCGCGAAGGTCAACGCGTTCTCGACCCGCTGCGGCGAGACATTGTCGCCACCTGAATTGACGATGATATCTTTCTTGCGGTCGGTGATCTTGATGTAGCCGTCGGCATCGAGCTCGGCGATGTCGCCGGTATGGACCCAGCCATCCTTCAGTGCTTCGGCGGATAGATCGGGGGCATTCCAATAGCCCTGCATGGTAAGTTCGCCGCGCACCAGCAATTCGCCATCCGCGGCGATTTTGATCTCCACCCCGGGCAGGGCCGGTCCGACCGTGTCGATCTTGATG
>JABDJY010000120.1 GCA_013003285.1 Alphaproteobacteria bacterium
GCGCCGAACAGCGCGGCCATGGCGTTGTGGGGCATCAATTTATAGAACGCGCCGGGACCGGTATGGACCGCCCATAGCGCGCCGCCATCGTGCCAGGCGACAAAGCCGACAACGAAGATCGCGATGCTGATGGCGGCGATCAGGCCGATAGCCAGACCGTTGCGCGCGAAGAGTGGCGCCAGCGCGCGGGGCCAGGCATAGGTCTGGTAGGATTCGGCGCGCACCATGGCTAGATTCTGCGGCACATTGACCGCGAATTCGTGCGGCGGCGCGAACTGGCAATCCACATAACAGGCGCCGCAGGCGTGGCAGAGATTGGCCAAATAGTTCAGATCGCCATCGGGGAAGGCGCGGCGCATTTCCATCGCCGGAAACACCGCGCACAGGCCCTCGCAATAGCGGCACGAATTGCACACGGTCATCAGCCGGTCGGCCTCGGCCAGCACGGCGCTGGCATGGCCTTCGGTGCGCGGCGTTGGCGATGTCATGCCGCGGCCTCGTTTCGGTTTTCGGCTGACCCGCCAACGAGTGCGGCTGCCGCGCGCCCAGCGATCCGCCCGAACACGCTGCCAATGGTCATGCCGATTCCGGCGGCGTAACCGCTGCCCAGTATGTTCCCAGCCATGACCTCACCGGCGGCGAACATGTTGGCCGACGGATCGCCATTCGCCATGAGGATCCGCGCGTCGCCGTTCACCTTGGCCGCCAGATAGGTAAAGGTGATGCCCGGGCGTACCGGATAGGCATAGAACGGCGCGGTCTCGATGCGCTGGGCCCAATGGGATTTCGGCGGCGCCAAGCCCTCGGTGCGGCAATCGTCCAAGACCGATGCGTCGAACGTGCCGGGCCGCACGGCGGCATTAAATTCGGCCATCGTCTTCTCCAACGCCGCCGCATCCAACTCCAGCGCCTCGGCCAACGCACCAAGAGTCGGCGCGGAGATCGGCGGATAGAGCGAGGGCATAAACCGGTCCAGGCTGGGCGCATCGAAGATGATATAGGCGATCTGGTCGGGCTGCTGAGCCACCAGCCGGCCCCAGATGGCATAGCGCTTAGGCCAGATATCCTCGCCCTCGTCATAGAAACGCTGGGCGGTGCGGTTGACCACCACGCCGAACACCACGCAGTCGAGCCGGGTGATGATGCCGCCATCGAATTTCGGCGCGCGGGCGTCGATGGCGACGGCGTGGCACTGGGTCGGGTCGCCCAGCGTCTGCACCCCGCCCTCCATCAGCGCCTTCAGAACAACGCCCTTATTATAGGGCGTGCCGCGCACCAGAAAATTCTCCGCCGGCGCGCCCCAGCCTTCCTTGAGCCAGTCGATATTGGCCTCGAAGCCGCCCGATGCGGCGACCAGCGCCGCCGCGCGGACCGTGACGGTCTCGTCCCCCAGCCGCACGCGTGCGCCGGTAAACACACCGTCGGCGATATCCAGGCCGGTGACCTCGGCGTCGTAGCAAACCGCGACGCCCAGTTTTTCGGCGGTGCGGTAGAGCGCGTTCAGCATGGCCCGCCCGCCGCCGAGGAAAAACGAGTTGGTGCGGCCCAAACTCAACGTGCCGCCCAGGGACGGCTGAAAACGCACGCCCTGTTGGGCGATCCACGGCAGCAAATCCTTCGATTCCGCGATCATCAGTCGCGCCAAATCCGCGTCCATATTGCCGTCGGTGACCCGCAGCAGATCGTCGAAAAATTCTTCCTCGGTGTAGGGGCCCGACAGCGTCTCGGTCGCCGCGTCATGGGCGCAGCGCATGTTGCGGGTGTGGCGCGTATTGCCGCCGCGGTAGAATTTCGGCGCCGCCTCCAGCACCAAAACGCTGGCGCCGACCCGCCGCGCCTCGATCGCCGCACACAGCCCGGCATTGCCGCCGCCGACAACCAGAACATCGTATCGCTTTCCCAAGTCGCCCAAGCTCGCCCGCCCTTACCCGCCGCCGCTATCTGCTACCGGCGCCGCAGCGCGGCGCTGGCGCCAACAAGGTGCACCGGAACAGCCGCTTTGTGAATTGCAACGGGCGAGAAATTTGTCGGGACGGTGGTTTGGCCGGCAAAGATGGGCGGTCTTCTCGGGCGATTTAGCCCGACAATGTCTCATTCTTTTTCGCGACGATGAAGACGGCTTTTCCCTTGCGAGGTTGCCAGTCGTAATCGATGGCGAAGCCGGCGCGAATAAAACTTTGCTTCAAGTCATCGGGGGAGAAGACCCTAACCAGAGGAATAACCCGGAAAAATTTCCCGACGGGCCCGACATAACGAAACCAACCCATCGTTTCGCCCAGGCACGCCGTGCTGGTTACGAAAACGCCGCCGGGCTTGAGCATTTTATGAACCCGGGCGATGGCCACATCTCTGTCTTCAAGCAGATGCAACAGGCTGAGCGCCAAGACCACGTCTACGGATCCGTCGGCGACCTCGAGATCGTCGATCGTGGATTGTTCGAACGTGATGTTGTCGATGTTGGCGGCTTCGGCCTTGCGCTTGGCGATCGCGAGCATGCCGGATGAGATATCGACGGCGCGAATATGCTTCACATGAGGCGCATGCACGATCGCGGTCGAACCGGTTCCGCAGCCGAGTTCCAGTACGTCCATATCTGGGCGCAGGTAGCCGCGCGTGACATCGAGCTTCTTGCGGTAGGCCGCTTCGTCGGCGACCGGGCTCTTGGCATAGCGCTCGGCGACCTTGTCCCAGAATTTCGCGGCGCTATCCATTTTTCCCATCGGCTGCTTCGGCGCGGCACGCGGTGCGCCGCCGGTTTCAAGTGTAGCTGTGTTCATTGTCCGATCTCCATTCGCGTAAAGACAGGCAGGGATATATCGATACATATTCGGCGTGTATATTGACGAAACTTGTTGATATGATATGCAATTACGTATGGATTGGCGATCGGTAAATTTTGACTGGAACCGCGCGCGCGCATTTCTTGTAACAGCGGAGGAAGGCTCGCTATCGGCCGCCGCACGCGCATTGGATCTGGCGCAGCCGACCCTCGGACGTCAGGTGGCGGCGCTTGAAGAAGAGCTGGGTGTCACTCTGTTCGAACGCGTCGGGCGCGGGCTCGTGCTGACGCAAAGCGGCCTCGAACTGGTTGAGCATGTCCGCGCCATGGGCGATGCGGCGACCCGAGTTTCACTGACCGCCTCCGGCCAATCGCAATCCGTCGAAGGACCAATTTGCATCACGACGACAGAGGCCTATGCGGCGTTCGTCCTGCCGCCCATCATCGCACAGCTACGCGAGGAGGCGCCGGGCATCACGGTTGAGATCGTTGCGTCTAATGCGGTCAGCGATCTGCGTCGCCGCGAAGCTGACATCGCCATTCGAAACGGACGTCCGACCGACCCCGATCTCATCGCGCGGAAGATCAAGGACGATGCGGCGCAGTTTTATGCGACGCCGGCCTATATTGACCAGATCGGCAACCCGGCAACGCTCGCTGATTTCTCCGAAGCCGCCTTCATCGGGTTTATCGACAACAAAGCGCTCCACGATGGCCTTAATGCGCTGGGTTTCAATCTCACCGGGCGCAATTTCCCGGTGTCGACGGGCAGCCATCTCGTTCATTGGGAGCTTGCGAAGCAGGGCCTGGGCATCGGCGCCATGCCGATCTCGGTTGGTGACGCCGAGCCGCGGGTGAAACGGGTGGCGCCGTGGATGGACCCAATCGAGATCCCGGTCTGGCTTGTCGCCCACCGCGAACTAAGGACCAGCCGGCGCGTTCGACTGGTCTTTGATTTTTTAGCCGCGGCGCTTCTAGAGTGAGGCGTTGCAGCGTTGGCGCTCACCGCGCGGCGTTTCTAAATGGCTATATTGAGAGAAAAATGGTGCCGCCTGCAGCATTCGAACCTGCGAACCCCGCATTACGAAACCGATTTATTGGCTTTTTGAAGCACTATGAAGGGGCATGAAATTACCTGAACAAGCCTCACAACCCGTTGTTTTTGCTTTCTTTTATCCTCTGAACAGCTTAGAAGATCTTAGATTGGTTTTGCAATCTATGCGAGCTTATAAAGAGTTTAATTCGTGAGTTGTGGCATGAACAAATACAAGCTCACCAAATCCCAAGTCGACAAGATCCCTTTCACTGCCTCCGGTCAGAAGATCTATATGGATCGCGACTTGCCGGGTTTTGGCATTCGCGTTGGCCGAGATGTGAAAAGCTATTTCGTTCAACGGCACATCGGTCGCAAGAACGTCAGAGTGACTGTTGGCAGGCACGGCATATTAACCGCCGAACAAGCTAGAAAAGACGCCCTAGAACTACTCGTTAGAATGACCCGGGGTGAAAACCCGAACGAGACCAAGCGTCAGGCTTATGCGGCAACCATCACTCTTAGCGAAGCACTCGCGGAATACCTTCTAGCCCGAAAAGAGCTGCGCCCATTTACGATCAAAATCTATCACCATCTGATCGAACATTACCTCGAGGATTGGGTCGATAAACCGATCGCAAGTATCACTCCGAACATGGTCGCACAGAGACATCTCCGGCTTGGGGTCGAGATCGGTGGACACACGGCAAACAATGTAATGCGGGAGCACCCCTCGGCGTCGCCCTTTCGCGAAGGCTCGACGACCATCTGCAGGGCAGGCTCTATCTCGTCTACCTTGCGCGATCAATCCGCTGTCGTAGAAAATACGTAATACGAGTGTATGCAGATCAATCGCGCGGGCCCAAAACGAGGCGGATGGCTATGGTAAACAGGGGCACTTCTTCCAAACCCAGGATCGCGATAGTTGGCGCCGGCGTGGCCGGGCTTACGTGTGCCGCACGGCTAATAGCAGCGGGCTGCCAACCGATAGTCTTTGAAAAGAGCCGTGGTCTCGGCGGCCGTTTGGCGACCCGCAGGGTAGGCGACGGCTTTTCGTTCGACCATGGCGCGCAGTTTGTCACCGCCCGATCGTCTGAATTCCGGCGCTTCCTCCAAGCAGCCGTCGGATCGGGAGCGGCGCGCCAGTGGCGCCCTAAAGGTTGCGATACAAAAAATTCTGAAGCCGCCGATTGGCTCGTCGGCGTACCGACAATGAACGCGTTTATGAAGCCGGTCGCCGCGGTGATCGATATTCGTCTTGATACACAAGTATCGGCTATTTTCCGGCAGGGTGCCGGCTGGTATGTCGAACAGAGTTCCGCCAGGAATAAAGAGAAGTTCGATGCGGTCGTGGTCGCCGTTCCAGCGCCGCAAGCAAGGGACCTGATTGTATCGGAACCGGCTATTGTGAATGAGCTCGCTCGCGTTTCCATCGCGCCGTGCTGGGCGCTTATGTTGGTATTTGAGACGCCTTTCGAGCCTGGCTTTGATGCTCAAAAAAGCTACAGCAATAACCTGGCATGGATAGCACGGAACGGCTCCAAGCCGGGTCGCAACAGCGCAAAAGACTGCTGGGTCGTCCATGCAAGCCCAAGCTGGAGTGAGCGTCACCTCGAACTCGATCGCGAGACGGTCGCGGTAAAGATGATCGAACTGGTTCAAGCCGCGTCCGGTACCGAAGTTGAGGAAGGCCGCGTCGTCGATGTAACTATTCAAGGACAGAGCGTCTCGGGTACGCTGCGGCAGCCGAGCAGATGCGCCGATAAATCTAGAAACGTGCATAGATTCAGGCTTTGGTGACTGCGCTTTTTTTTAGCTACTTAGGTTTTGGGCGATATCACGCAGCAGTCGGCTAATATCTATGACCAGTGACGTGTAGGCATGTGTAAAGTCTAACTCGTCACGGCGGACCACGCGAACCACCCATATGTCGGCGCGGGCGATGACCAGCAGATACTCGTCATCGGGGGCATTGTAGGGATCGGTAATAATCTTGAAGGCCGGCGACTTCATGATCTCGCCAGCGGCCTGGTTCGCAAGTCTCGCCGCCGCCTCCGACGGAACGCAAATGACACTCACATGTTGCGCCATCAAGGCTGCGCAAAGTCCGTCGCGAAAGCTAAACTGCCGTGTCGCGGCTGTGCCTGCGCTGTCAGCGGCACTGCGAAAGGAACCGCGATCGACCCAACCGGCGAACTGTTTCGCGGTAGTCTCAACTCGAAACTGGCGCATGAGATCGTCGATTGTAAATGTTTTCGACAGAATATTGCGATCGGTCATGGTCTGGCTCCTGAGCAGATCAGCGCCGCTTTTAGAATGGGATCTCACTGCCATCCCACGCAAACAATCGGCCCGACGATTGCGACGACAGATTGTCTATCACTGTGAGCAGCTGATGCGCCGCCTGCTCAGCAGGAAACAAGCGCTCGGCCGCAACGCCCCGCTGAAACGGTCGTGACAAATCGGTGTCGACAGTGCCGGGGTGCAGACCAACACAGACCGCCGAGGAATTGCGCCGCGCCAATTCGATGGCAAGCGTGCGGATCATCATGTTAAGCGCTGCCTTGGAGGCCCGGTAGCCATACCAACCACCCAGTTGGTTATCGCCGATGCTGCCGACGCGTGCCGAAAGAGCAGAAAATACTGCTTTGCGGTCGCGCCGCAGCAGTGGCAGGAAGTGCTTCGCTACGAGCGCCGGGCCGATGCAATTGACGTCGAAGGAGCGTCGCAGCACGTCCGGGTCGAGCGTGCGCCACGTCTTTTCAGGCCGCAAACTATCGCCATCGTGCAACATGCCCGTGGCGACAAAAACGAGATCGAGCGGCTCGCCAGCCGCGGCGATCTGCTCGGCTGCCCGCGCAATTGTCGCTTCCTCTGTGAGGTCGAGCGCGAGTGGGTGAACCTGTTTAGACGGGTGCTCTATCTCGCGGCGCGACGCAGCCCAGATGCGGGCGATACCGCGATCAGCAGCCAGGGCGTCCACGATGGCGCCGCCGATGCCGCCCGAAGCGCCGATCACTGCCACCGCTGCCGGCCTTTCGAGTGATCGTAGGTACTGTACGGTGTCTTCAGCTAAGGCCATCATTCGCTTACCGGTTTCAGCGCGGTGGGGAACCGCGCGGCGCTGGCCAAGGCGATCATGCTAAACGCTGGCAACAAGGTCACAACGGCCAACGTGCTGACCCGCTTTCCAACCATGGGCCGGATCTCCGTGGCTACTTCAGCAAAGATTGCAGCGAGCAGTTGCCGCGCGGAAAGGTCCCAATGACGCGGCAATCGGTGTCGAAGTTGACGACGACCGAACCTTGACAGCTGTCAGACTGCAGCCAGATGCTGTAGCCGGTGACGCCCATACCGGTAACGCCGGCGTAGACGATCTCGAATGTGGTCCGCGAAATTTTAGCGGGGTCGATGTTCAGCTCGCCCAGGATCACGCTCGTGTCCGATTGGCAGCGGGCGTAGGCGTGGCCGGCGCTCACCTATACTGCGAAAATGCTGGCTAAGGCTGCGGTGCGACACAAGGCTGGTTTGCTCGCGCTATACATGGAATGCAGTACCTCTTATTCGTTCTATTGTTGGGTACGAACGACAGACCCAGTCGGATTTGGGCAAAACGTCGCAGCCGGCCAAAAAGCGCGACGCGATTGGCGCTGCTGCGCGGATGGTTAATGCAATCGTGCGATCGGCAAGAAGTGGCGCAGCGGCCGAAACACCCCTGGCCAATGGTGATCCGAACAACCAACCAAGACGTAACCCTTTTACTTAACCGAATGGAGAGTGCGATGTTGGAATGGTATCGTTATGTGATGGATGAGAACAAAAACCCGCTACGCAGCCTTCCGCGGGCCCAACGTTTTCAATTAATGCTTATCCTCAGTCTGATGTGGACCGCGATCTTCTGCACCGGCGCCGGTGCCTGGATGTGGTACGGCGAGCTTGTCGCCATGCATGTGTTGCTGGCCTTGGGCACGCTGGCCACGGGTTTCACATTCCGTGCCACGGCCCGCAGAGCAAAATCCTATCGCGACCATCCCGCTCACGACGGCACCGCACGCTACGACGACGTCTGGGGCGCCTGAGGGGCGTTTGTGTTCAGGGTCGAGGCGCTAGCGCGTATCGATCCGTAACGCACGACAATAGATTATGGCGAAAGTTCTGATCATCGGCGCCAGTCGCGGCATCGGCCTCGAGGCTGTTAAACAAGCCCTGTCGCGCGGCTACGACGTCCGCGCCATGGCACGGTCGGCCGACCAAATAACCGTCGACGACGCGCACTTGGAAAAATTCGCCGGGGATGCGCTTAACCCGGACGACGTTATCACCGCCCTCGACTATGTCGACGTCGTGATCCAAGCGCTTGGCATCGCCGCCGGACCGAACATGGTCCTCAAGCCCGTGCGCCTGTTTTCACAATCCACCGAGATACTCGTAAACGCTATGGAAAACGCTGGCGTCAAACGGTTGATCAGCGTGACCGGCTTCGGCGCTGGCGATAGCTACGCGCGCATCGGTTGCTTGCAGCGTGTTCCCTTTCGTTTGTTGTTAGGGCGGGCCTATGACGATAAGGACGTACAGGAACGGTTGATCCGACGCAGCAACCTCGACTGGACGGTCGCCCGACCGGTCATTCTCACCAACGGGCCGCGGACCGGCCGCTACCGTGTGCTTGCCGAACCGAAGCAGTGGCGAAACGGATTGATATCCCGTGCCGATGTCGCCGATTTCCTCGTCGGCCAGATTGACAGCGATGACTACATCGGGAAAACGCCGGTCCTGACCTGCTGACGCGCGGCAATGAGCGGTTCGCTACAGCGCGGAACTTGTTTTTTCTCGTCCGGCAGTTTAGTCGCGACTGTTGCTTAGTTGAGCAGCCAGAGCGCGCCGTTGAGCACGCTGGCATAGCCGACCCAGAGGACATACGGCACAACGAGAACGCCCGCGGCGACATCGTTCCGCCAAAACAGGATTGTGGTAGCGACGATGCAGACCAACAGGATAACGATCTCGATCAACCCTAGGTCAATTCTCTGCAGCCCAAAGAACAGCAACGACCACAGTAGGTTGAGTGCCAGCTGCAGGACAAAGACGATCAGGGCGCTTTGGCGTGCCGGCGAAGCGGGAAGGCGCCAGACGCGCCAGGCCGCGGTCGCCATCAGCACATAGAGTGTCGTCCAGACCGGCGCGAAGATCCAATCTGGTGGGTTGAAGGTTGGCTTTTGCAACGCTTGGTACCAGTCGCCGACGCTGGTCGCAGTGATGGCGCCGCCGATGCCCGACACCGCCAGGCACACGGCGATGAAACCGGCGAGCGCGAGAAGATCATGGCGCCTTCGCGCAGGCTGGGTCGAGGTACCTGTCATCTGCGCCGTCGTCCGCTGCGGCTACATGATAGGATGCGAGCGGCGCGGCTCACCAACCGAACGTCCCGGGAGCGCCCTTAAACGGCCCGACGATCCGCGACGTGATCCAGCCGCCGTAGAAATCGCCCGCCTGCGGCTGTACCCGCTCGTCGTCGACCCAGCATTCATCAACCCGGGATGCATAGAATGCCAGGTGGTCGCGGATGGCACGAAAAGCGCCGGTGGGATCGGGATAGCTCCAAGCCGCCTTTTCAGCGGTCTGACCGTTGACCACAAGCTTCCAATACTGTGCCTCGCCCTAGAACTCACAA
>JABDJY010000123.1 GCA_013003285.1 Alphaproteobacteria bacterium
GTCCTGGCCCGTCGATGCCATAGGCCCAGTGGAGCCCCGTGTTAAACCATTGCGGGCTGTTCGGCGCCGCCATTTGATTGGCCAGCATGAAACAGGTTTCGTCAAAATAGGCGCGGGCGTCGTCTTCGCCATCGAAATAGCCGCCCTTCCAGCCCCAATAGGCCCAAGTACCGGCCATGCGATCGAAAACCTGACGGCAATCGGTCTCGCCACCATATTGCGCGTCTTCGGGGATGGCTTCCAGCGCATCGCTATCCGGTGCGCGACGCCACAGAAACTCTGGCACATCGTCTTCGGCGACGGGCTTAAGCTTGGCTGGAACACCGGCTTTACGGAAGTATTTCTGCGCCAAGATATCGCAGGCGACTTGGCTCCATCCCTCCGGCACGACAATGTCGGCGGCGGAAAACACCACCGAGCCATCCGGGTTGCGGATTTCACTCGTCGTTGTGCGGAAAGAGATGTCCGAATACGGGCTTTCGCCATCAGCCGTGAAGCGGCGTACGATCCGCATGTTGCAACCCCCAAAATGTCAGACGCTTTCCTAGGGGTGGTGCGCCTTTAAATGCCAGGTAAGCTACGACGGTTCTCGTTTTAGCCCCCAACCGTTCGCAACCCGCTCCGAGTCGCAGCGTCCGATCAACCACTTATGTTCTCACGGTACTACATCTCGAAGAATAATAGGCTATAACACTACATCTTTGCGTCGCAACTATATTTTGTGTTTTCAATAGAATGGTGCATAAATCTAGGTGCTACTACTGTGAAATTCGCAGCGCGCTGCGGCGTTGTGGTGGCTGGACGTTACGTAGTACCGGTGCAATATTCTCGCCGGCGAACAACGAATCGGGCGCTTGGGCAGTGTCCCACAAACAGGATCGGAATAGGGCCATATGGCGACTCTTGGGACGCTTCTGAAAACTTGGACGGCTGGCAGCAAGGTGGGTGAAGACTCATTCGGTAACCGCTATTACAGGGGGCGGGGGCGCAGTGGGTACCGGCGCGAAAGGCGTTGGGTCCTCTATAAGGGCGCTCCAGAGGCTAGCAAGGTTCCGGCGGAATGGCATGCATGGCTGCACTATATGACCGAGGCGCCGATCGACGCCGCCCACCGCCATCCCTGGCAGAAAGAGCATATCCCCAACCTGACCGGGACACGGGCCGCCTATGTTCCACCGGGCAGCGTCTTGCGCGGCGGCAAGCGCCGGCGCAATACCGGCGACTACGAACCTTGGACGCCGCAATAATTATCCAACGTTTTCTGCGGAATGCGTACATCTAGATGAACGCTGCAAAACGCGACATATACGAGACATGGATCGGCGCCGGGATCGTTATGGTTCTAGTGTCGATTGTAGTGCTGGTATTCGGCGCCAACGGGCTTGGCGACGGCAGCTACCAGATCTCGGCGCGGTTTAGCCGCGCCGATGGGCTTAGTACTGGCGGTATGGTCCGTGCCGCGGGGGTTCCGGTCGGCCAAATCGAAGAACTACGTCTCGATGAGGATTTCCGCGCGATCGTCGTGTTGCGGATCGATGATGGGGTTATCTTGGATACCGACGCCACTGCCTCGATCGTCACCGACGGCCTGTTCGGCCAGAAATTTATTCAGCTTGATATCGGCGGTAGCGACGATCTTATCGGCGAGGGACAGGAAATCACATTTACCGAGGATTCATTGGTCCTTGAAGATTTGCTGGAATTAATCATCAGCCGGGCCAAACAAGTACGCCGCAAATCCGACGATGCGGCAACGGAGAAGCAGCCATGAAGCGTAGTATGGTGGAAACGTTACTTGGCGCCGTGGTGGTCATTGTCGCTGCTGGGTTTTTGATCTTCGCGCTGCAGGCGACGGAAGTTGGCGCCGTCGATGGTTTGAGTATGAAGGCCCGCTTTCTCAAAGTCGGTGGGCTGGAAGTGGGCAGCGATGTTCGCATCAGCGGCGTGAAAGTCGGTACCGTGACCGACCGTATCCTCGATACCAATAGTTTCGAGGCGGTCGTGCTGTTTACCGTCAGCGCCGCCGTTCAGTTGCCGACAGACACCCAGGCGGTGGTCACCAGCGAAGGCCTGTTGGGCAATAAGTATCTGCGGTTGATCCCCGGCAACGCCAAGGAGTTTGTCGGCGACGGCGGTGAAATTTCGCAAACCCGGGATTTCCGTTCGCTCGAAGATACGGTGTCTGAAATTATATTCCTGGCAACGGAAGAATAGCGATTTTGCTGGTGCGAAACTTAAATTTGTCCACGGTTGCGGCGGTCGCATCTTTACTGTTGATGTCGCCGGCGGTCGCGCAGTCGGTGACCGATGAGCCGTCTCTGACACCGCTGTCGGCGCCGGGCGCCATGTTGCAGGGGCTGGACAAGGTGACGGCGCGCATTTCGACCTTTCCGGCGGCGACCGACGAGGAGATTAGCTTCGGCACCTTGTCGATCCGCGTCCGCGCTTGCCACAAGACTCCGCCGACCGAACCACCGGAGAGCACCGCGTTTCTGGAGATCACCGACACGCCGCCGGGTGGTGAAACGGTGGAATTGTTCAGCGGTTGGATGTTCGCCTCGAGCCCGGCGCTCTCGGCCCTCGAGCACGCGGTCTACGATGTTTGGGTCGTCGATTGTATGAAGGCGTCCAGCTCGTCGGAAGAAAGCGCTGGCTGAAACACCGCTGCGATCTTGATCGCTACCGAAAGACGCTCCTTGTAATCGGGCCGGTCGATTTCGACGGCGCCGAACTGGCGTAAATGTTCGGTCAGAAACTGGGTGTCGAGTAGGGTAAAATCGCTTTTGATCAGGCGTGCCGCCAGATGGCACAGCGCGACTTTGCTGGCGTCGCGGGCGCGCGAAAACATGCTTTCGCCGAAGAACGCGCCGCCCAGCGCCACACCGTACAGGCCGCCGACCAGTTCGCCGTCCAGCCAGGTCTCGACCGAGTGGGCGAAGCCCATATCGAACAGCGCGTTATAGAGACCCTCGATCTCAGTATTTATCCAGGTATCGGGCCGCACCTGGGTCTGCTCGGCACATCCCCTAATCACACCGATGAAATCCGCATCGGCGCGGACCTCGTAGGGACCGTTGCGCAGGGTGCGGCGCAAGCGCCGGGGAATATGGAAGTCGGCGAGGGGAAGGATGCCGCGCACATCGGGGTCGATCCAGTACAGATCGGGGTCGGTACGGCTCTCGGCCATCGGGAAGATGCCGCTGGCGTAGGCGCCCAGAAGGATCTGTGGGGTCAGGACGGTCATCGGCGCCGCTTAGGGTTTTGCCACCAATTTCTCAAGCCAATGGATATCATAATCGCCTGCGGCAAATGAGGCATCCTCGATGACGCGCTGGTGCAGCGGAATCGTCGTCTCGATGCCGGAAACCACCATTTCATCCAGCGCGCGGCGTAGCCGCAGGATGCAATCCTCGCGCGTGCCGGCATGAACGATCAACTTCGCCACCAGGCTGTCGTAGTAGGGCGGCACCGAGTAGCCGGCATAGAGCGCTGAAT
>JABDJY010000124.1 GCA_013003285.1 Alphaproteobacteria bacterium
ACCAGACGCTGGCGCTGGCCGACAATCTCGACGCACCGGCCAACATGTTTCTCGGCCGCGAGATCATGACCCCCTTCCGCACCCTGAACGACGACGCCATGGAGCACGAGGCGCGCCAGGTGATCGCGCGCCTCAATCCCAACTTCACCAACATCACCGATCCGGTGCGCACCATGTCGGGTGGGCAGCGCCAATCGGTAGCGATTGCCCGGGCGATTCTATTCAACGCGCGTATCCTGATCATGGACGAGCCGACCGCCGCGCTGGGGCCGCACGAAACGGCGATGGTCGCCAATCTGGTCAAGCAGTTGAAGGATGAGGGGATCGGCATTTTTCTGATCAGCCATGATCTGCACGACGTCTTTGACCTGTCCGACCGGGTCTGCGTCATGAAGAATGGCGGGGTCGTGGCGACCCGCCGCACCAGTGAAGTCACCCAGGACGATGTGCTGGGCATGATCATCATGGGTAAACTGCCCGAAGATGATTCCAATGGTGCAAACGCGCCTGGTTCCTGACCGGCGGTCAGCGGCGCGTCACGGCCAGAGCCGCTCGGTGGCGATTTTGGCGCCTTCCGCCATGGACCGCAATTTGGCATTGACGACGCTGGGGAAAACTCCCTTGCGGCCGGCATAAGTGCCGAAGCCGCAATCGCTGCCGGCCAGAACCCGCTCACGCCCGACGATATTGGCGTAGTTGCAGATGCGCTGGGCCACCAGAACCGGATGCTCGACGAAATTCGACGTCGAATCGATCACCCCGGGAACCAGCACCTTGTCGTCGGGAATTTTCGCCGCTTTCCAGTCTTCCCATTCGTGCTCGTGGCGCGGATTGGCGCCTTCGAAGAGCAGCGCCTGCGGCCGCGCCTTGTTCAACAATCCGAACAGACTCTTTATCGGTAGGTCGTGGGTGTGGGGGCCAGCATAATTGAGCCAGCAGATATGCATGCGCATGGCCTCAGGTGGGATGTCCGAAGTCGCCGCGTTGAGCGCCTCGATGCTTTTTTCGGCGTCGGCGAGGAAGTCTTTCTCGCTCATTGCCTGATAGTCGGTGTGCCGGGCGCCGGCGAGATCGGGGCAGTCGAGCTGGAGCACGAACCCGGCTTCGTGGATGGCGTTATATTCCGGCCGCATGGCCTCGATAAGCTCTTCGCGGTAAGTGTCGCGGTCGGGATAGTAGGTGTTAGGGACATAGGTCGATAGGCAGCCCGGCGATACCGAGTTCATGAAAATATCGACCGGCTTGGCGTCCGCCGTCGCCGCTTTAAGGTTGGCGATGTCACGGTCGAGGGGGCCATGATCGGCATAAGCGACCGGCCCGTTGCACACCGTCGCTTTCATCAATTCGGTACCGCCGCGCATGGCCTCCGTCATTAGCCCGGGAAAGTCCTCCATGTCGCGCGGCGGCGGGCGGCCGGGCACGCCGGTGCCGTCGGTGCTGGCCAGCCCGGCCAGCCGGTGGCGGGCATAGACGTGGTACGAAATCTTGCTCATCTCCCCGTCGCAGACCACATCGACTCCGGCGGCGACCTGGTCGGCCACCGCTTGTTTGACCGCCTCGGTCGCGCGCGCCTGAAGGGCGCTCTCGTCGACCGCTTCACCCCGGTCTTCTTTGCGCAGTAACTCGAGCAGGTCTTCGGGCCGCGGCAGGCTGCCCACATGGGTGGTGAGGATACGATCGGTGCTGAGCTTCATAATGTCCTGCTGTGGCTGGGTTTCGGAATTGAGGGCGCGAGCTTAGACAAACCGGCGCCCTGTCGCAAAGGCCGTGAACGGTCGCGGTGACGGCGGATAGCGGATATATATAATCCTCTCCACCGGCCCCATCGACAGGCAAACATGACTCACCAAGACCAGACGGACGTACCCGGCCCCCTGCCGAACGCGGCGAGCGACAAGGATTTGCCGTTGCTCGACGATATTCGCCTGCTGGGGCGGCTATTGGGCGATTGCGTGCGCGAGCAGGAAGGCGCGGATATTTTCGATATCATCGAGGATATTCGCCAGACCTCGATCCGTTTTTATCGCGACGATGACGGCGCGGCGAAGCGTGAGTTGGAGAATTTCCTCAACGCCCTGGATCCCGAACACGCGGTCCAAGTGGTGCGTGCGTTCAGCTATTTCTCCCATCTCGCCAATATCGCCGAAGACCAGCACCATATCCGGCGCACCCGCGCCCACGACATTGCCGGCGATGCGCCGCGCGCGGGTACCATCGCCAACGCGCTGGAACATGCCGGTCTGGTCGGCATCTCCGGCGCGGCGATCCGCGCGTTCTTCAATGAGGCCCTGGTGAGCCCGGTTTTGACCGCCCATCCCACCGAAGTGCGACGCAAGAGCACCATGCGCCATGAAATGGAAGTGGCCGCGCAGCTCGACAATCGCGAACGCGGCCATCGCACACCGGCGGAATTGGCCGCCATCGAAGAACAACTCCGCCGCTCGGTCCTGACGGTCTGGCAGACTAACTTACTGCGCCAGTCAAAACTGGCGGTGCGCGATGAGGTGGAAAACGGTCTGTCCTATTACGATTTCACGTTCCTGCGCGAGCTGCCGAAATTCTACGCCGCCTTGGAGGACCGTCTGGACGCTCACGACCCCGATGGGGCGGGGGACCCGATCAGCTCGTTTCTGCGGGTTGGCAGTTGGATCGGTGGCGATCGGGACGGTAATCCGTTCGTCACCGCCGAAGTGTTGCGCCAAACATTGCGGATGCAAAGCAGCCGCGCCTTCGCCTTTTACCTCGACGAGCTGCATGAGCTGGGCGGCGAGTTGTCGCTGTCGTCGCGGGTGGTTGGGGTCTCGGCGGCGCTCATGGCGCTGGCGGAACAATCGCCGGACACCTCATCGCACCGGGCGCACGAACCCTACCGCCGGACCATTAGCGGGCTCTATGCCCGGTTGGCCGCCACGGCGGTGAAATTTGGTGCGTCCGCGCCGTCGCGCCATCCGATCGGCGAGGCGGCTCCCTACGATACGCCGGCCGAATTTTCGGCCGATCTGGATGTCATTCGGCTCTCGCTGATCGAGAACGGGTCCGCCGCCCTGGCGAAAGGCCGGCTGCGCCATCTCTGCCGCGCGGTCGATTGTTTCGGTTTTCATCTGGCGAGCCTCGATCTGCGGCAGAATTCAGCGGTTCACGAACGCACCATCGCCGAATTGTTCGAGGCCGTTGAGCCTGGCATCAACTACAGCGACAAGAGCGAAGATGAACGGGTCGCGCTGCTTGTCGGCGAACTCACCACCGCCCGTGCGCTGTTGCGTCCGTCCTGGTCCTATTCGGACGAAACGGCGGCTGAATTGGCGGTGTTTGATGCCGCCGCCGATGCCCATGCGTTGTTGGGGGCACGAGCGATTCCGACGGCGATTATCTCGAACACCACTAATGTCTCCGATCTGCTCGAACTGGCGGTTCTACTCAAACAGGTGGGGTTGGTCGTCCCCGAGGGCCGCAGCGCGGTCAATATGGTGCCGCTATTCGAGACTATCGAAGATTTGCGCAACTGCGTGACGATCATGGATCGGCTGCTGTCGATCCCCCAGTACCGGGAATGCGTCGATAGTCTCGGCGGCGTGCAAGAGGTCATGCTGGGCTATTCCGATAGCAACAAGGATGGCGGCTTCGTCACGTCCGGGTGGGAACTTTATAAGGCCGAGATCGGGCTGATCGAGCTGTTCGCGCGCCACGAGATAAAGCTGCGCCTGTTCCATGGCCGCGGCGGCACGGTCGGCCGGGGCGGCGGACCCAGCTACGAGGCCATATTGGCGCAACCGGTCGGTGCCGTGCAGGGGCAGATTCGGGTGACCGAGCAGGGCGAGATCATTTCCAGTAAATATTCCAATCCCGATCTGGGCCGCCGCAATTTGGAGGCCATGACCGCGGCAACGCTGGAAGCGACCCTTTTGCAGCCGGAAAAGACGGCGCCGGACGAGCGCTATCTCGAGACCATGGAGCAGCTCTCTGCCCATACGTTCGCCGCCTATCGGGGGCTGGTCTACGAGACCGAAGGATTCGAGGACTATTTTCAAGCGTCCACGGTGATCAGCGAAATCTCGAGCCTGAATATCGGCTCGCGGCCGGCCTCGCGCATTCAGTCGGGTAAAATAGAAGATCTGCGCGCCATCCCCTGGGTATTCAGCTGGGCCCAGTGCCGCTTGATGCTGCCGGGCTGGTACGGCTTTGGGTCGGCGGTGGAAGCCTGGTCGGCGCAGAATCCCGGCGATGGCCTAGCGCATCTACGGGCGATGTACCGGGACTGGCCGTTTTTCCGCACCCAGCTTTCTAATATGGACATGGTTCTGGCCAAGAGCTCCATCGCCATCGCGTCGCGCTATGCGGCGCTGGTGGAGGACGAAGCGTTACGAGTGAAAATTTTCGGCCGCATTCGCGATGAGTGGCGCGCCTCGATCGACGCCCTGCTGAAGATCTCCGGCAATGAAAAATTACTGCAAGGCAATCCGCTGCTCGAGCGCTCGATCCAGAATCGCTTTCCCTATCTCGATCCCCTGAATCATATTCAGGTGGAGATGCTGAAACAGTATCGGCAAAATTCCAATGACCCGAACGTTTTGCGGGGCATTCAACTGACCATCAACGGCATCTCGGCAGGCCTGCGCAATAGCGGATAAGGGCCATCAGGCGCGCGTGGCTTCCGTCAGACAATGGGGTCCGAGCTGGTCGATTGAGGCGACGCCCATCTGCGCCAAGTTGGTGGCAAGCTGTTGGCTGAGAATATCGATGGTGCGGGTGGCGCCGGCTTCGGCGCCCGCGACCACGCCATAGACCGCGGCGCGGCCGACAAAGACGAAGTCCGCGCCCAGACACAGACCGATAATGATATCGGCGCCGCGGCGCACGCCGCTATCGAGCATCACGGTCATGCGGTCGCCGACCGCCGCCTTGATCGCCGGAAAGGCGTCGAGCGATGCTGGCGCGCGGTCGAGCTGGCGGCCACCATGGTTGGAGACGATGACGCCGTTAGCGCCCAGATCGGCCGCCCGGGTGGCGTCGTCCGGGTGCAGGATCCCCTTGACGATCAGCGGTCCTTTCCATAGCCGGCGATAGGTCTCAAGCTCGTGCCAGGTCTGGCCCGACGCCGGGGTCTGGGTCGCCATGAAGTCGAGCACTTGATGCACGTTCGAGCCGGATGGCGCATAGGGCACCCAGTTGCCCATGGTTGGTGCGCCGCCATTGCGCAGATATTCATAGGTCCATCTTGGATGTAATATCCCGTCGATGATGCGCCCCGGCGTGATTTTGCGCAGATCGTGGGAATACTGGTTGCGCGCGTTGCGTTCGCGCCGTGGGCGAATCGGCACATCGACGGTCAGCACCAACGCGCCCAATCCGGCATCGGCGCAGCGGCGGATCATGTCCTCGGTAATCTTGATGTCGCGCGCCGCATAGACCTGATACCAGGTCTGGTCGGGCGCGATGCGTGCGACGTCTTCGATGGTGTCGTTGCTGGCGCCGGACATCACATAGGGAATGTTGGCTTTGGCCGCGGCTGCCGCCAGGTTCAGGTCAGACCCCATGCGAAACAGTCCGGCGGCGCCGGTGGGGGCGAAACCGAAGGGATGCGCCCAGCTGCGGCCGAACAGGGTGGTGGTTTGGTCGATCTTCGTGACGTCGGTGAGATAGCGCGGCAGCAAATTGTAGCGGTTAAAGGCAGATTCGTTGCGTGGCAGCGCCGTTTCGGCCTCCACCCCACCTTCGATGAAATCGAAGGCGACCTTCGGTGTCCGCCGCTTGGCCATGCGGTACAAATCGTCAATGTTGACCGCTTTCTCAACACCCATGAGCTACTACCTATTGTGAAATTTGAAAGCGGGTCCCGTCAGGCGACGTCGCTGACCAGCCCCTCGGCCTCGAGATGACCGTTGGCGATCAGTTCTTCGCGCGCCCGGCTCTTCCAATCGGCCCGCATCATGAAGCCGTCGGTATTACGGCAATGATTCTCGGCCCAGTCGATAAGCTCCTGGTCGCTCCACGACAGGTCGAGGGGCGCGCCATGGGGTGCCGGTACATACCAGACCGATTCGACGGCCAGTTCGACCACATTGCCTTCGGGATCGGGGAAATAGATCGAGAAGGAATTGCCATGGCAGGTGTTGCGCAGCTTGCCGATGGCCGGGTGGGCCTCAAGCTCGCGCTCCATGCGGCGCAACTCGTCGAGGGACAGAATGCGCAGGCTGAGCTGATTAACGCTGGTCGGCGCGTCCATGTCGCGGCCGGAGACCAAGATCACCTGATGATGTTCGTCGGGGTCGCGGCTGAGATAGGCATATTCGCGCGCCGGCTCGTTGCTGATAGCGGGCATGATGCCGCGGCCGGTTACGGCGTAACCGAGGACCGAATCGTAGAACTCCACCATCATATCCATATCGGCGACCTTGAAGCCGCAATGGGATTGGGCAATCTGCGGCGGCGGGGCGCTGTTTTCCGTCGGGTTCAACAAGATGCGGTCGGGATCGTTGGGGCGTTCGAAATCGGGATCGGCATTGCCGGTCTCCGGCCCCTCATCGGTCAGGCGGTTTTCGGCGCGGAACTGCGCCTCTTTTTCCGCCCGCCAGTCGGCGCGCGACATATAGCCGGACGTTGCCTTGCAGCGTGCCTCGGTGGTTTGGCGAATGTTCGCGTCGCTCGCCGAAAGATCGAGCGGCCAGGCGGCCGGCTGCGGCACATAGTGCCCGGTCTCGACTGAGATAGCGCAGCGGTTGCTTTCGGGGTCGCGGAAATAGAGCGTCCAAGAGATGCCATGGTCGATGGCGACCACATCGCTGACCTCGGCTTCGGCCTCGACCAGTGCCTTGGCGTGGCGCAGCGCCGCCAGGTCGGGCGCCTTGAAGCCGGTCTCGCCGACGGTCGGCGGGTTTTCGGAAGAGCGGCCACTGGCCAGTACGAATTGGTGATGCTCACGCGGTCGCCGGGTCATGAAGACGATGCGTATGGTTTCCTGCCGGGTCATGCCGTGATCGCTGACGCAGAAGCCGAGGACCCGTGTGTAGAAATCCTCCAGCTTGTCGGCATCGTCGCAATTTATGCCGAAATGGCTGAACATCACCGCCGGCGGTGTAACTTCGACTTCAACGGCTGTCGAAACGGACATGGGCCTTCTCCACAGATGGGGGAATGGGGTCGAAAACTCTCCTAGCGTGGCGCAAAGCCGTCGGCGAGGCAAGAGGCGCACGATGGACCGGTGGTTGGAAAAACTATCGTTAATCCCGGGTTAACATCATTGATGTGAACTGGCAAAAGCGATCTTTGGGCTAGCCTAAACGGCAAAGCTGTGGTCAGTTTAGAAATATCGATATTTTGTACGTTCACGGGGAACTCAATAAAATCATGGAAAGTGCAACAGCTAATTTAGTTGTAGCTTTTTTACTCTTGGTGGCGAACGGGTTTTATGTCGCCGCCGAGTTTGCCCTGGTCAAAGCCAAGGGATTTCGGATCGAAAGCGCCGCGGACGCTGGTAGCGGCCCGGCGCGTCGCACCGTTCATATGCAAAAGCATATCGAGCCCTACCTGGCTGCCTGTCAGCTCGGCATCACCATGGCCTCTCTGGGCCTCGGTTGGGTCGGTGAGCCGACGGTTGCGGCGCTGCTGGAGCCGGTGCTGGAACCACTGGGCTTGAGCGAAGAAACGCTGCATTCGGTTGCGTTCCTGGTTGGGTTCCTGGTGTTCTCCTCGCTACATATCGTGGTCGGCGAACAAGTGCCCAAGACCCTGGCCATCCGCAAAGCCGAACCCATGTGCCTGGCGATTGCCTATCCCCTACAGATCTCTTACTGGATATTTTTTCCGCTGACCTGGATCCTCAATAAATGTTCGCGGGGGATTCTAAAGCTCATCGGTATCGATGAAGGCGGCCATGACGATGTTCTGTCCGATGCGGAAATACGCAGTCTCGTCGATGTCTCCACCGTGCATGGCGATATGCATATCGACAAGGCGGAGATGATCCACAACGTCTTCAAGTTTGACGAACGTTCGGTCGCGCGGGTCATGATTCCGCGCATCGAGGCCGATGTGTTGCGCCAGGACGCAACGGTCGAAACAAACATGCAGGTCATGCGCGAACGGGGCCACTCGCGCTATCCCGTGGTCGAAGGCAAAAGCGAGGATCTGCTCGGCATCGTCCTGGTGGTCGATTTGACGCGGGCTATTCTGGCTGGCGAGGAAGAGCCCTGGACGGATCTTAGCCAGTATCTGCGCGAACCTCTGGTCGTGCCGGAAACGCAAAAAGTGTCAAACCTGTTCGATATGATGCGTCAGGAACGCGCCCATATGGCCTGCATCATCGACGAGTACGGCACCTTTGTCGGTATCGTCACGCTGGAAGATCTGCTTGAAGAGATCGTCGGTGAAATCGCCGATGAAACCGATATCTCCGAACAGGTCTTTCCGATCGAAGAACAGGGCGACCACTGGGTCGCGCACGGCTTGGCATCGCTGGCCGATCTCGAGCGGCTGACCGGGTTCGCGGTGCCTGACACCTATAGGGCCAACACGGTATCCGGCCTGCTGATGCGCAAATTGCGGCGCATACCTGAGCTTGGCGACATCGTCGAGGACCAACATTATCGCTTCACGGTCGAGGAACTCAAAGGCCGCCGGGCCGAACGGGTGCGGATTGAACTTATCGTCGATCAACGCACCAACGACGAACGCGCTGTGATTGACGAGAAAATCGCCGCCGGCGGCTGAGCCTCTAAGCGCGGATGGGCTCTAGATAAGACAGAAACAGCTCGGCGCAGCGCTCCCACGAAAACCCCAAGGCGAAGTCGCGGCAGCGCCCGCGGTCGTGGGTTAGCGCCGTCCGGGCAGCGTCTTCCAGCGACTCGTTCAAACACCCGACTGACGGGTCGGTGATGACATCGAGCGGCCCCGGCACCGGATAGGCCGCCACCGGCACGCCGCTTGCCAATGCTTCCAATAAGACCAGGCCGAACGTGTCGGTGCGGCTGGGAAACACGAAGACGTCGGCGGCTGCGTAATGGGCGGCCAGATCGTCGCCGAACTTGGCGCCGGTAAACACCACGTCCGGATAGCGCGATTTAAGTTCGTTCAACTGCGGACCGTCGCCGACGACAATCTTGCTGCCCGCGAGATCGCAGTCCAGAAATGCGCCGATGTTCTTCTCGATGGCGACCCGGCCGATATACAGATGCAATGGCTTCGGCAGGTCGCGCAGTTGCGTCGGCAGGTCTGCCTCGGGCCGAGGCCGAAACAGCTTGGTATCGACACCGCGCGTCCACAACGCCGTGTTGGTAAAACCCCAATCGCCGAGTTCATTCTCGATCGTCGGGGTTGTCACCATCATCCGTTCGGCCTTGCCGTGGAACCGGCGTAGCCAGGCATAGGTCCAAGCGATCGGTATTCTAAACCGGGCGTGAATATATTCAGGAAACTTGGTGTGAAAGGATGTGGTGAACGGTAGTCCTTGCTTGATGCAAATTCGCCGCGCCGCTGTGCCAAGCGGCCCCTCGGTCGCAATATGGATCGCCTCGGGGGCAAACTCCGCGAAGGTCTTGCGAATGCGCCTCGCCGGCAGCAATGACAGGCGAATCTCGGCATAGGACGGGCAGGGGATCGAGCGGAACTGATCGGGGGTGATGGTGGCGATCTCATGGCCTTGGGCGCGCAGAACCTCGACCACCGTCGATAGCGTCCGCACCACGCCGTTAATCTGGGGGAACCAGGCATCGGTAACGAGCAGGATGCGCATGGCGCTATCGCACCATCGGTGAGAGTTGGTGAATGTCGGGCCCGTTGACGATCTCAAGCGCTCCACTATGTGTTGGTGCTAACGTTTAGTTCGATTGCGTGTCTATGAGGTCATATGGGCAATATTTGCGTGGTGTTCAATCCAACGGCGGGAAGCCGGCGGCGGCGGTTGCTGCAACGGGTACTTGGCATCTTGATCGAACGGCACGCCGATTTGCGCGTTGAAGAGACTCGTGCGGCGGGCGATGCGCGGCGGATTGCGGGCGATTTACCTCATACGACGGACACTATCGTTGTGGCCGGTGGCGACGGCACAATCAATGAAGTTATAAACGGCCTTGCCGCCAGTGACGCGAAGGGGGTGCACCTGCCCGACCTCGCGCTGGTGCCCTTAGGCACGGCGAATGTGCTGGCGGCCGAGATTGGCCTGACCGACCTATCGCCGGGCAACATCGCCGAGACCATCGCCGCCGGACGCCGCCACGACGTCTATCTGGCGCGCGCCGACGGTCATTATTTTGTGCAAATGTGCGGCGTTGGATTCGACGCTCATGTGGTCGCCAATGTTGATCTGCGACTAAAACGCCGGCTGAAAAAGCTCGCCTATGTTCTGTCGTCGCTACTGCAAATTCGGCGGTACAGTCCGCGCAAATATCGCGTGACGATCGCCGGACGACTCTATGAAGCCGCGTCGGTGATCGTCGCCAATGGTCATTATTACGGCGGCCGGTTTATCTGCGCGCCGCAGGCTTGCATCCATGAAGCGCGGCTTTATGCCTGCCTTTTTCAACGTACCGGGCGCTGGCACCTGATCCGCTATGCCTGGGGTCTTTTAAGCGGACGGCTAAGTCATTTCGATGATGTCGAAATGGTGCCGGCGGAAAATATTGTCATCGAAAGCATAGCGCCGCAGGCCGAGCCGGAACCGGTACAAGGCGACGGCGACATCATCGCCCAACTGCCCATCACCATTACTGCCGGCGCGGCCCGCTTGACGATGCGCTGTCCGGCATAGAAGGCTGTCGGCTAAATTTGACAAAGCTGCAAGTGGGAACATTTTCCCTGTTTAGCATTTTCTTCGAAGGACCGAGACATGGCTTCCCTTACGCCCACTACTTCAGACGTAAATCCAGCGATCACCAGTTGGGACGGTCCGCTGGGGTTGCCCGATTTTGCGCATATCGAGGATGGCGAATTCGACGCCGCGTTCGCCGTCGCGCTGCCCGCCCATCTGGCGGAAATCGAGGTGATTGCCGACAATCCCGACGCGCCGACTTTTGAAAATACCATCGTCGCCATGGAATTGGCGGGCGAACTGCTGGACCGGGCCTCGGGCATATTCTGGAACCTGTCGGGCGCCAATACCAACGACACGTTGCAGGCATTGGAGCGCAAACTATCGCCGGAACTTTCCCGCCACCACTCGGCCATCACCATGAACGGCGCGCTGTTTGCCCGCATCGACGCCCTGTATCAGACGCGCGACAGCCTTGGCCTCGATGCCGAAGCCATGCGGGTGCTGGAGCTGACGTGGAAATCCTTCGTGCGCTCGGGTGCGCGGCTCAATGACGCGGACCAGACGCGGCTGGCGGCGATCAACGAACGGTTGGCGACCTTGGGAACGGCGTTTTCCCAAAATGTTCTGGCCGATGAAAGCGAATACGCGCTGGTGCTGGAGACACCAGAGGATTTGCAAGGCCTGCCGGGTTTCCTGATCTCCAGCATGGCGGCGGCGGCCGACGAGCGCGGCCATAAGGGTAAACATGCCGTGACCCTGTCGCGCTCGATCATCGAGCCATTCCTGACGTTTTCAGAACGGCGCGATTTGCGCGAAACCGCGTTCAAGGCTTGGGTCGCCCGCGGCGAAGGACTGGGTAAACGCGATAACCGCCCGATCGTGGCCGAAATGGTGAAGCTCCGCGCCGAGAAGGCGGCGTTGCTCGGCTATGACAGCTTCGCCCATTTCAAGCTCGACAACACCATGGCCAAGACGCCCGCTAATGTGCGCTCGCTGCTCGAGACCATGTGGGAGAAGGCACGCGTGCGCGCCGGCGAAGAGGCCGCCGACCTGGCGGAACTGATCGCGTCGGAGGGCCACAATCACGACGTTGCGCCATGGGACTGGCGGCACTATTCGGAGAAGGTGCGGGCGGCGCGCTACGATTTCAACGAAGCGGAGATAAAACCCTATCTGCAGTTGGAGAAGATGATCGAGGCGGCGTTTCATACCGCCGAGAAGCTGTTCGGCATCACCTTCCGCCGGCATGAGGGGGTGGGGGCCTACCACCCCGATGTCCGTGTCTTCGAGGTTCTGGACGGCAACGGTGAGAGGG
>JABDJY010000133.1 GCA_013003285.1 Alphaproteobacteria bacterium
CCGCCGAAACTGGCGGGGCAATTGGCCCGTGCCACCGTGGCGGGCAGCGGCGAATTATTGACCCAATCCAGCGACCCGGCGGGCACCTTGCGCCAAAATGTCACCAGCCCCGGCGGGACCACGGCCGCGGCCCTGGAGGTCCTGATGGGCCCGGATGGCTTGACTAAACTCATGACCGAGGCCATCACCCGGGCCACCGAACGGTCGCGTGAATTGGCGCAATAGGCCCGCCCGTGCGATAATCGCCCCTGCCATAACTTTGCCGAATTGAGCCGGCATAGTGAGAACCAACCACGGGTAGGATGCAATGGCGACAAAACCAAGACGAGACAAGCAGGCGCGCATCATCGATGCGGCCTTGGAATTATCGGCCGAGCGCGGCTGGACCGCGATAACGCTGGACGATATCGCCGTGGCGGCTAAGCTCGATCCTGACGAGGTCTACCGCCTGACCCCGACCAAGTCGGCTATTTTGAATGCCTTTGTCAGGCGGACCGACCTAGCGGTCCTCGCAAGTCAATCCATGGCCGACGACGAAGAGGCGGAGGCCAGCACGCACGATCGTTTGTTCGACGTGCTGATGCGCCGTTTCGAGGTGTTGCTGCCCGACCGGACAGCCTTGGGCGCGCTCTGCCGCGATCTACCCCGTGACCCCGTGTCCCTGGCCGCCGCGGTGCCGCAGGCCCATTGTTCGTTTGCGCGAATGCTCGAGGCAGCGGGGGTCTCGACCAAGGGACTGCGCGGGCTTGCCCGTATACACGCCATCGCCGCGGTTTGGCTGGCGACCCAGCGCACCTGGTTTAACGATGACGGCGAGGATATGGCGCGCACCATGGCGGTGCTCGACCGTAACCTGCGCCGTATGGAAGAAACCGCCGGGCTGGTGTTGGGAATACGTCACACCGCCAAAACCAGCGAGGGCTAGTTAGCCTTTCGACCGATGACCATCTCGTTCGACGATTTTCTCAAAGTTGACGTGCGTGTCGGCACCATTGTCGATGTGCAGGACTTCCCCGAAGCGCGTAAGCCGGCGCTCAAGCTTTGGGTCGATCTCGGTCCCGACATCGGTACCCGCAAGACCTCGGCGCAGATCACTAAATATTATACGCGCGACGTGCTGATCGGCCGTCAGGTTGCCGCCGTGGTGAACTTTCCGCCCCGGCAGATCGGTAAGTTCATGTCCGAGATCTTGGTGCTCGGTTTCCCGGACTCCGACGGTGAGGTGGTCCTCCTCGGCGTCGATCATGACGTGCCCAATGGCGGGCGGTTGTTCTAGGCATACCGCTCTAGATCGGTACGCGGATGGTCGCGCGCAGGCCGCCCGATGGCGCATCGGAGAGTGTGATATCGCCGCCATGGGTGCGCACGATATCGCGGGCGATCGATAAGCCCAGCCCGGTTCCGCCGGTCGCCAGATTGCGCGATTGGTCGAGCCGGAAGAACGGCCGGAACACCTCTTCGCGCATATCTTCAGGAATTCCCGGGCCGTCATCATCGACGATGAATTCCAGCACGCTGCCATTGCGCTGGCCGAGAACAGAGACTTGTTCGCCGTGGCGCGCCGCGTTATCGATCAGATTGGTCAGCGAACGTTTGAAGGCGTTGCGGGCCAACGGCAGTTCAATCGCTTCTTCCATCTCGAATGTAATTTCCACGCCGTTGCGCCGAGCGTCGTGCACCACATCGTCCAATAGTTTCTGTGCGTCGGTCAGTACTGGTGTCTCGCTGCCTTCGCCACGGGCGAAATTCAAATAGCCCTCGATCATGCCTTCCATGGCGGCGACATCGGAATTCAATTCCTCGATTTCTGCATTGCCCTGCAACATGGCGAGCTGCAGCTTCATGCGAGTGAGCGGCGTGCGTAGATCGTGGCTGACCCCGGCGAGCATCTCGGTGCGCTGTTGGATTTGCCGCTGGATACGGTCGCGCATGGACATGAAGGCCGAGGCGGCCTGGCGTACCTCGGTAGCGCCCGAGGGGCTGAAATTGGGGGTGTCGCGGCCCTTGCCGAAATTCTCCGCGGCGGAGGCCAAGCGCCGCAGTGGGCTGACTTGGTTGCGCATGAAAATGGTGGCGACGCCAAATAGAATGAGCGAGGTGCCGATCATCCACATGATGAAGATCTTCGTCGTCGAGCTGATGAGCCGTTCGGCGTTTGCATTAACGTGAAGCACGCCGTCGGGCACCTGGACGGCGATGAGGACGCGCCGAGGCTCACTCTGTGAATCGATCGTAAAGGGACGGTGGACGATCTGTTCGAGCGAGCGGCTTAGGGTTTTTTGTAAATTGCCCCGGGGCTTGACCGTTTCGTTCGGCAGGATGTCATTGGGTTCGAATCGCACCGCCAGGTCGAGCGTTCGGTGGGCCATTTCGAACACCGCTTGCTGGCGGGTGCCCGGCTCGACGTCGCGCAGCAGTTCGAGCAGCATTGCCACATCGCCCGACAAAGCGTTGGCCCGGTGACGGCTGACATTCGCCCAGTGCCGATCGTAAAAAACGATGCCGCTGACGACCTGTAGGATAACCAGGGGCACGATGATAATCAGCAACGAGCGTCCCAGCAGGCCACGCGGCAGCGCCCGCTTGATGGCGATACGGACTGTCCGGGCAGGTCTATAGATATCTTCTAGTCGGGCCATAGCACGTAGCCTTGTCCCCGAATGGTCTGCAGGTAGCGCGGCACTTTAGGGTTCGGCTCGATCTTACGGCGTAGCCGCGCGACTTGCACGTCGACGGCACGAACGCCGCCGCCAAGCTGGCTTTGTTGCTGCAGAGCTTCGCGGCTGATCGGGTTGCCGGGATTGGCCGCCAGTACTTGGAGCAGGCCGGCCTCGCCGCTGGTGAGCCGCACCGGCCCGTCGGGTCCCACCAATTGCTGGCGCGCTGGGTCGTATTGATGATTGCCCAGGGCGATTTCGGTTATGCCATCGCGCGGCGCGGCGCGGCGCAGGATCGAGCGTATTCGGGCCAATAACTCACGCGGTTCGAACGGCTTGGACAGATAATCGTCGGCGCCGCGTTCCAGACCATCGATGCGGTCTTCCGGCTCGCCCATTGCGGTGAGCAGTAGGATCGGGACTTCGCTGAATTCGCGCAGACCGCTGGTGAGTTCGAGCCCGGATTCGCCCGGCATCATCACGTCCAGCACAACCAGATCGAATTCCAGCGAGGTCAGCATTCGACGCGCCTCGGCGGCGTCGGCCGAAATGGTCACGCGGAACCCGTTTTCGCTGAGGAATTTTCGCAACAGCTCGCGCAGCCGGGTATCGTCGTCGACGACCAGAATATGGGGCGTATCGTCCATTAGACCTTGAGTATACTGCGCTACTGGCGCGCCGCCAGAGAGATCGGCCAGCATTGTGTTAAATCAATGCCAAGGCGTGTGCGCCCCGGCGAAGTGTCTTCCAAGGAAAATAAACGATTTGGGAGGTGCTGACCCGTGGACGAAGATTCGAAGAAAACCGCATTACGGATGATTCCATATGGAATCTATGTGTTAACCGCCGAAGCTGCCGACGCACGAACGGCGGCTGCGACGGTTAATTGGGTTACCCAAACATCGTTCGATCCACCGCTTATCGCGGTGGCGGTAAAGGCCGATTCATCGGCGAATGCTGTTATCGGCGATTCCGGGAGATTTGCGCTCAATGTTCTCGGCAAAGATCAGCAAGGCACCGCATTCGCCTTCTTCAAACCGGTGGAACGGGACGGAGATAAGATCGGCGAGGAAACCGTCGAGGCCGGCGAAACGGGTGTGCCCTTGCTCAGCAATGCTGCGGCTGCCGTGGAATGCCGTGTTGTCGACACAGTCGCGCGGGGTGACCATCATATATTTGTCGGCGAGGTCGTCGCGGCGCGGGTCAACAAATCGCCACTGGGGCGGCCCGACGACGCGATACTGGCCATGAGAGATTTGGGTGAGAAGGTGTTCTATGGCGGTTAACCGCGGCCGCTGCCTGGTCGCTGGCGGGGGCGCACGCGGGCCCGGTCTTCCGGATTGATGATGCCGGCGAGGACACGGCGAAACCCTTCGACGGCTTCCGCATCGGTTTCCCGATAGGCCCGGGCAAACCGTGCCATCTGCGTTGTGGTCAGCTCGCGCTCAAGTTCCTGGCCCTTGTCGGTGAGCGTTAGTAATTTGCGCCGCCTGTCGGAAGGGTCGGCGCGTTGATGGATGAATTCGTCCTCGATCAGCTTTCCCAGCACCCGCGATAGGCTCTGCTTGGTGATTTTTAGAATCTCCAGTAATTCGGTGACGGTGATATTCGGGTTGCGGCCGACGAAATAGATCACCCGGTGATGGGCCCGGCCGAACCCCCATTTCGCCAAGATAGCGTCGGGTTCGGCGGTGAAGTCGCGATAGGCGTAAAACAACAGCTCGATCCCCTGGCGCAAATCTTCTTCACGCAGGAATAGCGGTTTGGTGGTGGATTTAAGGTCAGCCATGTTGACTTAATTACCGGGAAATGTTACTTCGTGCAAGTCATTGTGATAATAATATGTCGCAACGGCGGGATTAATCGTACGAATATATCAAAGGGCTTTGGCCATGCATGAAATGCCTTACGACGATCGGGACGGGGTAATCTGGTTCAACGGCGAGTTTGTTCCTTGGCGTGAGGCCAAGTTGCATGTGCTCAATCACGCCATGCACTACGCATCGGCGGTATTCGAGGGCATGCGCGCCTACAACGGCAATATCTATGAGCTGACGGCGCATAATGAACGCTTGCAGACCTCCGGCCAGACTTTGGGATTTGAGCTTCCCTACACCATCGCCGAACTCGACAAGGCTTGCCAAGAAACCTTCGAGACCACCGGCGCCACCGAGGCCTATATCCGTCCCATCGCCTGGCGCGGTCCCGAGCAAATGGGCGTCTCGGCGCAGGCCTGCGCCATCAATGTCGCCATCGCAGCGTGGCAGTGGCCGGCCTATTTCACGCCCGAGGCGCGGATGAAAGGCATCAAACTGGATTGGGCGATCTACCGCCGGCCCGACCCGCAAACCGCCCCGGTGCACGCCAAGGCCGCCGGCCTCTATATGATCTGCACCCTGTCGAAGCATGCCGCGGAGGCCAATGGCTGCTCCGATGCGCTAATGCTCGATTGGCGTGGACAGCTCGCCGAGACGACGGGCGCCAATATTTTCCTGGTGATCGACGGTAAGATCCACACCCCGACACCCGACTGTTTCCTCGACGGCATCACCCGCCGTTCGGTCATCAAGCTGGCCCAGCAACGCGGCTATGAAGTGATCGAGCGCGCCATCATGCCGGAAGAGCTCGGCGACGCCAGTGAGATGTTCGTCACCGGCACGGCGGCGGAAGTTACGCCGATTTCCGATATCGCCGACGGCCAGTACACGTTCGAGGTCGGAACCATCACTAAGACGCTGATGACCGATTATGACGATCTGGTAAACGGCCGCCCGGTGGCGGTCGCCGCCGAGTAGCGCACTGGGCAGAACATTACATTTGAGAAAAGGCGCCCCTCGGGGCGCCTTTTTGTTATCCGCCGGTGGCCGGGCCGGCCTGTTGTTTCGAGGGGCAATGCACATCGCCGTAGGAACAGAATACGCAGCAATCGCCGGATAGAGGTTTGAGGGTTTTGCTGCACGAGCGACAATCATAGAAAACCTGTCACAAGTCGGCCGGCATGATCTCCGGCTGTGTGTGCCCGCAATGGGGACAGGTGATTGTCGATTCCAGAATAACGCTCATTCGGCCGCCCGATCGGGCTTGGCCTGCCACCGTGCGGCGGCGGCATCGTCGCTGGCGCGGCTATCGACCCAGTCTTCGCCGGCCTCGGTTTCTTCCAGCTTCCAAAAGGGCGCTTCGGTCTTGAGCCAATCCATCAGGAAGTTACAGCTATCGAACGCATCCTGCCGGTGAGCAGCGGCGCAGGCGACAAGAACGATTTGCGCGCCGGGTTCGAGCCGTCCGTAGCGGTGAATAATCAGGCTGGCCTCCAGGGGCCAGCGCGCGTTGGCCTGGGCCTCGATGTCGCCGAGCTTCTTCTCCGTCATCGCCGGATAATGCTCCAGGGTCATGGCCCGCAAGGCGGGTTCGGCGTTATCGGGCCCGACCAGATCGCGCACCAGGCCGACGAAACTGACAATGCCGCCAATGCCGTGATTGCCTGCCGCTAAGGCGGCGAGCTCCGCGCTGACGTCGAAATCTTCCTGTTGAACCTTAATCATGGTGCCAGACTAGCATTTTCAGCCGCCGGTTACGGGCGGGAAAAATGCCACCTCGTCGTTGTTCGACAGTTTGTGATCGAAAGGGACGTACTCATAATTAACCGCGGCGCGGATAACCTGCGGTTCGGCGAAACCCTTGGCATAGCCGGGGCCTTTGGCGGTCAGGTAGCCCACCAAATCGTCGATCGTGGTGACATCGGCAGGTAGGTCGAACTCCTCCGCGGCGACCCCGATCCGCTGGCGCAGCCAGGCAAAATATAGAATTTTCATCGGCTCACTTCCGTGAATGGCAGGAAATCCACCATCGTTCCCACCGTCAATTGGGTCATATCCTCGGATAATTCAACAAGCCCGTCCGCCTCGACCAGCGAGGTGAGGATTCCGGCGCCCTCGCGCGGGAACTTGTGGGCCACCAGATTACCATCGTCGCCGGCCACCAGCCGCACCCGCACATATTCGCGCCGCGCCAGCTTCTTGGTATGTTCGAACCCGGCCCGGACCTTGTACAAATGGGGCACCAAGTCGCTCGCGCCGGCCAGCCGCAACAGCGCCGGTCGGGCCAGCCGTAGGAACGTTACCATCATCGCCGCCGGATTGCCCGGCAGGCCCACAAAGGCCATGCCGCCGATCTGGCC
>JABDJY010000153.1 GCA_013003285.1 Alphaproteobacteria bacterium
GCATTCGCCGTTGTAGGTCGAGGGGAACAGTCGCCAAGGGCACAATGGCCAGGGTGAGGAGGACGGCGATAATCTGCGCGCGGCCGCTTTTTTGAATTATGTACTTATAGAGTGAACTAGGCATTGCTTACTCTCGATTTGTTTAGGCCGATCGGCGAATATGGGGTGAGCTCTATGATATGAACTCTAACGTATCGATGTGGTTTTTATAGCGTTAACAAAGGCGTGAACGCTTTAGTTGACGTACTGTGCGGACCGTTTGTTAAATAGCAATATCTAGATGGATTCTTACTATTCACTGTGAAACTGCGCCCCGTGTGAGGTGGAAATGGTTGTACGGCTCACCTCATCACGGCTTGGCTGAAAAGGCATGAACAAACGTTGGATCGACCTATTTCTGATTTTCCTTGGGATCACACTGGTTGTGGTTTTGTTGCCGTTTGTCTTTTTTGCGGTGCAACGGATAACCGGAATTGTCGTCGGTTTCGAGGAATGGAGTACGCTGGGGCAGGAACAAGGCCCCTGGCGAGGGAGACTCTCTGGGTTCACTATTTTCCTACCGGTGATGGTTTGGTCGCCGATCATTGTGGTGATTGCGATCTTTTTTGCACTGCGAGATGTGAGCTGGAAACCTCTGCTCGGAGTCCTCGGCTTGCTTGGTTTGCAGGCGGCGGCCATGATCATTCAACTAGAGACGCTGGCTTGGCTGATCGATTGATTGCGGCGCACCCCTGAGTATTCGCAGCATTGAGCAGTTCGCATTTTCGCCGGCAAGTGGGGGGCCTGTCGGTTGAAGACACATTATGGAAACTAAGCCTGGGCCAAATGCCGTCCTGCTCGATGAGCCGGAATCGCGCCATCGTCTCGCCACGCCGGCGCTTATCGTCGACCTCGATACTTTGGAAGAAAATATTGCGCGCATGGCGGGGTTTTGCGAGGCGCAGAATATTTCCCTGCGCCCCCATGCAAAATCGCACAAATGCATCGAGATTTGCCGTCGCCAAATCGCCGCCGGCGCGGTTGGGATTTGCTGTGCCACACTGGGCGAGGCGGAAGTCATGGCGGCGGGCGGGATCGCCAATATCTTGATCACGTCGCCGGTTGCCGGCAGCACTAAGATCGGCCGGCTGGCGGCGGTGAATGCCAGCATCCCGGATCTAATCGCGGTCAGTGATCACGTGGACAATGTCGAGGCCTTAAACGCCGCGGCGGCGGCTGTAGACGAAACTCTCAAACTGCTGGTGGATTTGGACATCGGGCAAAATCGCACCGGGGTGACATCTGTCGAAGCTGCGGTCGAAATCGCGCTTCAGATCGACACCGCGCCGTTTCTCGAATTTGCCGGGGTTCAAGCCTATGGGGGACATCTGCAACATATCCCCGATTATGCGGCGCGCGCCGCAGCGGCCGAAGAGGCGTCAACCCGGCTGTATGATGTTATCGAAGCGCTCGCGGCTGCCGGTCTCGAACCGGTCACCGTGACCGGCGCCGGCACCGGCACGTTTGAGATTGATACGAAGCGGGGGCTTTATAACGAGCTGCAGGCTGGTTCCTATGTCTTCATGGATGTGGAATATGCCGACGACGCATTATGGCCCGACGGCGGGCCGTTATTTGACGCCGCGTTGTTTGTGCAGACGACGGTGATAAGCGCGAACCGGCCGGGACAGGCAACCACCGATGCGGGCCTCAAGGCCTTCGCCACTGATGGTCCCCTGCCAACAATCGCCCAAGGCGCGCCGGCGGGCGCCGGTTACAAATTTACCGGCGACGAATTCGGTTGTGTCATATTGTCGCCTGGCGAAGATCTGGCATTGGGATCGGTCATCGAGTGTGTCGCCCCCCATTGCGACCCGACGGTCAATCTCTACGACAATTATCATTGCGTGCGCGGCGACACACTGGCGGAAATTTGGTGTGTTGACGCTCGCGGGAAGTACTAACGCCGGGCCGCCCACGTGTTACCGTTTCACACCAACTAATAAATGGAGCAGACCATGGGTATCGACCGGTACACGAAGTTCGTTCTTACCGTGATTGCGGCGGCGTTGGTGGCCAATGTGGCGCAGGACTATGTCTTGCCTGCACAGGCGGCCGAAGTACAACGGGTGTCGATTTGCAGCACCAGCGGCGCGACTTGTGCATCGGTGAGCGGCTCGTCGGGCTTGCAAGTAAAGGTCAGCAACGCGAGAGATTTTGCACGCTGAGTTCGTTAATTTTGCGCCGAGTGCAATTTTTTATGGAGAAGAGCGATGACAGATGGTGCTGAACGCGTCGCGGCGTGCATGTGCGGCCAGCTTCGCGTTACCGCTAGCGGAGACCCCGATCTAGTCGTGGCGTGCAGTTGTTTCGAATGCCAGCGGCGGACCGGCGCTCCCTTTGGTGTGGGCGCTTATTACGCACGGGCCAGCATCCTCTCCATCGAAGGCGAATCCAAGAAATTCACCCGGGGAACCGAGGCCGGTCGAACGTTCACGAATAGCTTTTGCCCCGAATGCGGCAGCTCGGTTTTCTGGGAATTGGATATGCGCCCCGACCATATGGGCGTTGCCGTCGGCTGCTTCGCCGACCCGCAATTTCCCGGGCCGGTGAGAGCCGTGTGGGCGGAAAATAGCCACCACTGGGTGGCTTATCCCGACGATTTACCGGTCTTTGAGCAGGCCGCGTCCTAAGTCACTACTCCGCCGCCTGCGGAACGTCGACGCCGGCGGCGCGCATTTTCTCGATCGATTTCGGCGAGAACTCGGCGGCTGGCGTGTCACCGCCAATAACGCCTAAGATCATGCCTTTCTCGGCGCCGTCGGGTGCGCTGACGCATTCGAAACGGCGCTGCGAGCCAGGTTCGAAAGAGACGATGTCGCGTTCTTTCAGGATCACATGGTCGTCGCCTTGGTCACCCTCCCACTCGAACATCCACGTTCCGGCGATTACCACGAATGTCTCATTGGTGTCGTGGGTATGCATCATGACGCCTTGGCCGGGCGCGGCCTCCACATAGGCCAGATTGAACCCCGGGCTTAAATGGTTGATTAGCGGTTTTGCATCTTCGCCAATCGGCGAGTAAGAGGCCTCTCCACTAGGCTGGGAGAAGCCTAGCGCGTTGTAAAACGTGCGGTAATAACCCTCGACCTGCTGGTCGGGCAGACCGGTATCGGCGGGGGTGATGTCGTCGAACCGGGCGACGCATTTCAAGATGTCTTCGCGCTTCGGTTTGTGCACGGGAATGGCCATGTTTCGCTCTCCTGATCTTGTGCTGGTCTGGTGCGGGAGTGTCACCATGACAACCTATTTGTGTCAATGTTCCCAGCGAAGATGTCGCAGGTTTCCGCGCCAAAATGATGGTGGGTTGGCTAATCGGGAAAACAAAGGCAGTATTTTTGCCATGAGCCAGACAGCTGAACGCGAACGCGAAACTTTCGAACAATCCGTACGCGGTGTGCCCCACCGGACCTTGCCGATACTCGATCTGGCGTCCCTGGTCGATGGCGATACCGCGAGCATCCGAAACCTGGCCGACAATCTGCGGCAAATCTTAAGTGAGATTGGCTTCCTCTGCGTGGTGAACCACGGGGTTCCCCCGTCGGTCATAACCGGGTTGATTGAACGTAGCGCTGAATTTTTTGCACTGCCGGAAGCAACTAAAACGGCGTTGGCAATTAACCGGCATGAGCGGGGCTATACCCCGATGAATGTCGAAGTGATTCAGGATTCCGATATTGGCGGCGCATCGCGCAATGACCGTAACGAAGCGTTTAACTTCGGCATGGAATATCCAGCTGACGACCCAAACGTGATCTCAGGCAAGCGCATGTACGGAGCCAATGTCTGGCCCGAGTCAGTGCCGGGTTATGACGCGGCGGCGCGTGAGTATATGGCCCATATGGAGCGGCTCAGTAAACGATTGCTGCCGGTTTGGGAGGTCGCGTTGGGACTAGAACCACACCATTTCGACGCCTCGTTCGAAAGTGCACATTCTTACGTGCGCACTATCCGCTATCCGGGCAAAGCGGTGCTTGATGTTGAGGAACTCGGTATCCGGCCCCATGTGGACACCTCCTTCATGACGCTATTGCCCCGTGAAAACGAGCCCGGCCTGCAGGTGATGGACGCAGACGGTGAGTGGTTCTGGCCCGACTGTCCGGAGGGCGGGATTGTTGTGAATTTTGGCCTGTATATCGAGCGGCTATCGAACGAAGTCGTGCGCGCCACGCCCCACCGGGTTATCCCGCCGGTGACCGGTACGCGTTATTCGCTGCCGTTCTTTATGTGCCCACGCCTAGAGGCTGTGGTCGAGTGCTTGCCGACCTGTTGCGGCCCCGACAATCCGCCGCGCTATCAGCCGGAATCCTTTTGGAACCTTCATACCGATCGGATGTCCAAGATCTATCCCCATTTCGCCGCCAAGGAAGGCGAAGGGTAGATTACGGTAAGGGACGACCCCCTTGCTCGCGTAGGGCCCGTTCATAAACCGGAATATCGGTGCTCGGTTGCTGGCATTCGGCCTGGCCGAACATGTCGGAGATCCAACCGCGATGATAGCTGCCATGGGTCGCCAGATGGGTGAGGCACATGGCGCGCGATAGCGAACCTTTATTGCCGCCGATCAACTCGTAATCGACAATCTCTTCCAGCGCGTCCTCGTCGAGCGAATCCACATAATCCTGCAGGGTGCGGTCCATCTCCTGGCGCGCCTGCCACAGATCGTCGAGGGTCTCGAACTGCACGTCGCGAAGGTTGGGGATATCGTGCGTCTCGCCTTTCATATGGGCGAGCCAAATACGGTCCACGTTGAGCAGGTGATTTAGGCTCACAAAGATCGACTGCAACGGCGTCTTGCGCAGTTTGGTGACCTCTTCGGCGGGCATTTCGGCAACCAGGCGGTAGGTCTCGGCATTGGCCCAGGCGTTATAGTCGATGAGTGCCCGCAGATAGCTTTTGTCTCTCATAATGTCCCCACTTGCGAAAACCCCAGTCAATCACACTGTTTCCCCGGACGCCAAGAAAATGCTGTAACGCGCAGGTATAATCTGTGGCTTGAGGCTGCGGAGTAGCGGGACTTGCTCCCGAGAAGGCCTAAAAGTCGCCGCCGAAGACGACGATGGCTTCGCCGGTTTCGCCGTTTAAGGTTGTCGCTGTCGGCAAACCCAGAATGAAATCTCCCGCGCCGTCACCGTTCACGTCGCCGCCCGCGCTCATGGTCCCAGCCTCAAAGGTAATCGTACTCCCTGTAGCGGGGTCTAGCG
>JABDJY010000159.1 GCA_013003285.1 Alphaproteobacteria bacterium
GCCAGGGACGGTTCTGGTCGGGCACCATGTACGATCCGCCGGGACCGCCGGCGCGTTATTTCGAGCGCGAACCGGTGGGTATCCTCTACCGGCTCGACGGCGACCATGGCTGCCACCCCATGGCGGATGACATTCTGGTCTCCAACGGGTTGGCCTGGTCGCCCGACGGCGCCGTGATGTATTTCACCGATTCGCCGCGGCGCACGATCTGGGCCTATGACTTCGACACCGCGAGCGGCGACCTCGGCGAACGTCGGGTGTTCGCCGAAATCCCCGACGCGCCCGGCCGCGGCACCGGCGACGGCGCGACGGTCGATGCCGAAGGCTATTATTGGAGCGCGGAGTTTCGCGGTAGCCGCCTGGTGCGCTATGCGCCGGATGGGGCGGTCGACCAAATGGTCGAGCTTCCGGTCAGCCGGCCCACATCATGCGCCTTCGGCGGCGACGGGATGGCGACCCTGTTCGTCACATCGGCAAAAATCATGCTGAACGAGGCAGAATTGGCCCTCGAGCCCCATGCTGGCGCGCTTTTTGTCCTCGATGTGGGCGTTTCTGGCCTGTTGGAGGCCGAATATCCCGGTTGACGGGCGTATAACCCGCCAAAAACAGCCGAATTTGCGTTCACTGCCTTATTTCAGCGGTAAAATGCCCCGTTAGCTCCTCAAATTCGCCCGTATTCACCGCCATTCTTCTCGATGAACCGGCCCACAGGCATCGAGAGGCAAGACCATGCAGCCGCTGAAAATCACAGCCCTACTCCTCGGCGGATTACCCCTCGCAGTCTTCCTCGCAACCCTATTTCTGACCGATGGCGCGCCCTTGAAATCGCTCGCTCCCGGGGAGGAGAGCGGACCGGTCGCTGTAACACGGGCACTGCCGCCCGCCGCGCTGGAACGGCCCACTCTAGAACGGTCCGAAGAAGAACGGCATGGCAGCGTTACAGCGACCGGTTTTAATAACGCTGGCGCGCGCGGTGAAATGGCAGCCGAAGACCCGAAAGTGTACTTATTTATGACCCTGTTTGGCCTCCCCGCCTCCACTTCGCCCGAGGATCGTTAGGCGCCAACCCCTTGAAATCGGCACATTCAGGCCCATTTATCTGCTACAGCAGGGCCTATTAAGGCCTGTTCTGAGGGCGCCAATATTTGGGCCCGGAGCGTTCCGTTTGCGTTGATCACGACCCAAGCGGCCCGTACTCGCTCATAACTTAGAGGAGTGACGGTATGTCCCGTGTTTCCCTACTCAATAGTCCCTTATTGCTCGGCTTCGACCAGTTCGAGCGCACGCTTGAGCGCATCGCCAAGGCGCCGGCCGAGGGCTATCCCCCCTATAATATCGAGCGCACCGGTGAAGATGAGCTGCGCATCACGCTCGCCGTCGCCGGCTTCACGCTCGACGATCTCGAAATTCTGCTCGAAGATAACCAGCTCACCGTCAGCGGACAGCAGGTCGAAGAAGACCAGCGGGTCTATCTGCATCGCGGCATCGCGACCCGCCAGTTCAAGCGCAGCTTTGTCATCGCCGAAGGTGTCGAGATAACCGCCGCCGTACTCGACAATGGCTTACTGCACATCGATCTGCGCCAGCCGAAACCGCAGCGCAATGCGCGGAACATCGAAATTTCAGCAGCCAATGGCGCGTCCAAGGGTGCGACCATCGATGTCGCCGCGAAAAAAGAAGCCTAAGCCCGAGCGCTTCGAGAGGATAGGAACATGGAACAAAGTCACGAAGATATCTGGGAATTACTGTCAGCCGACGAGTTTGCCGCGCTGGGGATCGAAGATCTGGCCTATGTGAAACCCAAGCCGGGCGACGGACGTCAACTCTATACCATCCACACCGCTGATGGCAGCGAAGTGGCCGTCGTCGAAGGCCGCGATCTCGCCTTTGCCACCATCACCCAGAACGAGCTGGAGCCGGTCAGCGTCCACTAAGAGCTAACTGGCGGCCCGCAGGTTGGGGTTCGCCTCGGGTACTTGCGACAACAGCGCGAACAGAGCGTCGCGATTAGTGGCGCCGCGAAGTTTCTCGCAGATAGCGGGGCCGCGCAGCAACCGTGAGATGCGCGCCAGTGCCTTGAGATGGTCGGCCCCGGCGCCTTCCGGCGCCAACAGCAGGAAGATCAGATCGACCGGCCGGTCGTCGATGCTGTCGAAATCGAGCGGTTTTTCCAGCCGGGCGAAAAATCCCTGAATTTTCTCCAAGCCTTGCATGCGGCCATGCGGTATCGCCAAGCCGTCGCCGACCCCCGTGGTGCCGAGTCGCTCGCGCTCGAGCAGGATATCGAATATGGCGCGCTCGTCCTGACCGGTCTGGTCGGCGGCGAACTTGGACAGCTCCTGCAGCGCTTGTTTTTTGCTGGTGACGCGGAGGTCGGCGATGACACTCTCGACCGTCAGCAGTTCCGATACTTCCATTAAGTCTGTCTCTCCACATCGCCCCGCGAAGGGTATTGAATCGCGGCGATCATTTATTTCGATTCCGGGTCGATCCAGCCGACATTGCCGTCGGCGCGCCGGTACACAACATTCAATCCGCCATTTCCCGCGTTGCGAAAAACCATTGCCGGGACATCGGCCAAATCCATCCGCATCACGGCCTCGGACACGGTCAAGTTTTCAATAACTGTCTGATCTTCGGCGACGATGACGGGATTATCCGCCTCCATCGGCGCGTCACCCGCATCATCATCTTCGACCGGCTCGTAGGGCGCCAATATGTACTGTTGGGCCCGAATGGTTTCGGCGCTTTCGCGTGCCGCATGGTGATCGCGCAGGCGCCGTTTATGGCGCCGCAGCCGCTTGCCCAGATGGACCGCCGCCACATCGAAGGCGGCATAGGCGTCGTCGGCCGATTCATGCGCGCGTACATAAATGCCACGGCCGATATGGATGGCCAGATCGGCGCGGATGGTGAAACGTTCACGGGTCAGGACGACCGATGCATCGATGGCCTGGCCGAAATATTTATCGACCGTGGCGTCAAGGGATTCACTGATATGGGCGCGTAATGAATCACCAACATCGAGTTGCTGGCCGGAAATGTTTATATGCATCGAAACCTAATGGTCGGGTTTGCGCCGGAACGAGGTCCGGACGATAACCATGTGACTGTGAAAGTAGCGCCGCTCGTCATGGCTTATTCGGTAGAAGCTAGCCTCTCCCTGTGGGTCGGCCGGTCCCCATGTTCAGAGCATCTGTTATTGCAATGTGCCGTTCTATCGGCGGCCGGAACATAGTAATGGCATACGATAGTGTCAATAGCCCGGGAGGATACGCATATACATACGACAGGATCGGCGGATACGTCTTAAGATATTGAAATATATACTATATTGACGCGTGAGAACGTTTTATGCGCCGTCGCTGTACCGATGACGGGATATGTAAGGCATCACGATATTTTGCAACCGTACGGCGCGCGATTTCGACCCCATCGGACCGCAGGATTTCAACGATTTTGTCATCTGAAAGGACGTTTTTCGCGGTTTCAGCGTCGATCAATTCTTTAATCTGATGGCGGACAGATTCCGAAGAATGGGTCTGACCCGCTTCGGTCGCGCCGATGGCGGTGGTGAAGAAGTATTTCAGCTCAAACAGGCCGCGCGGGGTCATGATGTACTTGTTCGCCGTCACCCGGCTGACCGTGCTCTCGTGCATTTCGACGGCCTGGGCGACATCGTTCAAGACCAACGGCTTTAGATGGGCAACGCCTTTGTGAAAGAACGCGTCCTGCTGGCGGACGATTTCGGTGGCCACTTTCAAAATCGTATTGGCGCGCTGATCAAGTGCCTTCACCAGCCATTGCGCGGTCTGCAAATTATCCTGCATGTAGCGCTTATCGTCGCTCGACAATTTCAAGGCTGATATCTCGGCGTAATAATGCCGATTGACGAGAACTTTCGGCAGGGTATCGCTGTTGAGTTCGATAATCCAACCGCCCTTCGGTTTGGCGCGTAGAAAGACATCGGGCGATACCCATTGGGTCAATTCCTGCTGGAACGCCGCTCCGGGCTTGGGGTTGAGGGCTTTCAGTTCGCCAATCATGTCGGTGATATCTTCGCGGTCCACGCCGCAAACCGACTGCAGCGCGCCAATGTCGTGCTTGGCCATCAGGTCGAGATTATCGAGAAATGTCTGCATGGCTGGATCGAGGCGATCACGCTCGGCCAGCTGCAGAGCAAAGCACTCGGCCAGATCGCGGGCGAAAACGCCAATCGGATCGAACCGTTGCAGACGCGCCAGAATAGTCTCGACCTCGTCGGGCTCGCACCCTAACTGTTCGGCGATCGCCTGCGCGCTGGTGGCGAGATAGCCGTCGTCATTTACCGATTCGATAAGCGCCTGACCGATCATGCGCTCGCGCTGATCGCTCATGTCGACGTTCAGCTGTGCAATGAGATGCTCGCGTAGGCTCTCAGCCTGTCCAACGGCCAGCTCACCAATATCGGGATTTTCAAAACTTTGCGCGCCCGATCCCGTGCCGCTGAAGGCGCTTTCGCTGGCCGGGCTCAGCGCATCGGCGCCAGCGGGGGCCGGCTGATAATCATCGGCCCAGACATTTTCATAGTCGGTATCGAGCGGCGCATCACTGTCGGAAGCGGACTCGCGCTGGGTGAGCTCGCTCACATCCGGCGGCTCTGGCGCGTCGGCAAAATCGCTATTGTCTTGATCGAAGTCGCTGGGATCAGCAGCATCGTCGCCCGCATCTGCCGGCGCATCGTTATCAGCGGACGGGTCTTCCCGCTCGAGCAAGGGGTTCTGCTCAAGTTCGCTTTCGACGAAGTCCGCAAGCTCCAAATTTGACAATTGCAGTAGCTTAATCGCCTGCTGCAACTGCGGCGTCATAACGGGTGCTTGCGTCTGCCGCAGGTTGAGACGCTGTGAAAGTGCCATGAGTTTAAGGTTTACAGAGTGAACCTTTCCCCTAGGTAAACACGCCGAACGTCGCTGTGATCAACGAGTTCAGCCGGTGTACCCGTGTAGAGTACGGCACCATCATGCAAAATATATGCC
>JABDJY010000375.1 GCA_013003285.1 Alphaproteobacteria bacterium
TTTATGGCGACCGAGGTCTGCCGGGCCGCCGCGACGAATATAGGCGCTATACCAACCTCAACGCGTTGGGCAAGAACGATTTCGAGCTGGCCAATGGCGGTCCGGCGGTCGACGTGCCGCCGTTGCCCCACCGCGCTGTGGCGGAGTTAGCGAGCTACCGTATCGTCTTCGTCAATGGCCGTCTGCGCCCCGATCTTTGCGTGCTCGATGATATGCCCGACGGGGTGTTGATCGCCGGCCTGGGCGACATGATCGCCGCGGCGCCGGAACGGCTGCAGCCGGTGTTGGGCCAAAATCTGGACCTCCACGACATGCCACTGGCCGCGCTCAATACCGCCTTCATGCGCGACGGCATGGTGCTGTTCGTCGATGGCGGCGTGAATGTGGACAAGCCGGTTCATCTAGTGTCGATCACCGTGCCCGGCGCGACGCCGATGATGCTGCAGCCGCGCCATCTGGTGGTGCTCGGCGACGGCGCCAAGGCGACCCTGATCGAGAGCCATATCGGCGGCTCGGACAGTCCCTATTTCAATAATCTGGTCAGCGAGCTCACCTTGGGTGATGGCGCCGAACTCAACCATTACATCTTCCAAGAGGAGGGGCCGGCGGCGGTTCATATTTCGGCGACGGCGCTGGACCTGGGCGCCTCGGCGACCTATGACGGGTTCCTGCTACAAAGCGGCGGCTTGATCGGCCGGGTCGAGACCCGCGCTGTCCTCAACGGCTCGGATTCCGACTGCCGTCTCGATGGCATCTATCTGGGCACCGGCGATCAAGTGCTCGACACGACAACTTATGTGGAACATGTGGCCGCCGGCTGCCGCTCTCGCCAAGTCTATAAGGGTGTGCTCGACGGCAAGGCGCGCGGGGTCTTCCAAGGCAAGATCCATGTGCGCCCGGATGCGCAACAGACCGATGGGCACCAGCTCAGCCGCGCGTTGCTGCTGTCGCCGCGCGCCGAGATCGATACGCGCCCGGAGTTGGAAATCTATGCCGACGACGTTAAATGCAGCCATGGCGCGACGGCCGGCGAGCTCGATAGCGAGGCCCTGTTCTATCTGATGAGCCGGGGCATTCCCGCCGATACCGCACGGCGCATGTTGATCGAGGCTTTTGTCGGCGAGGCCCTGTCGGAAATTCGCTTGAGCCCGGTGGCGGAAGATTTCTCGGCCCATGTGCGCAATTGGCTGAACGCAAACATAAATATTGAAACACCGGTTTAGGGGTTACTTTCATGACCACGGCCCAGCAAGAAGCGACCAACAGTACGCCCTTCGATGTCGCCAAAGTGCGCGCGGATTTCCCCATTCTGTCGCGCACCGTGCACGACAAACCGCTGGTGTTTTTGGACAGCGCCGCCTCGGCCCAGAAACCACGCCAGGTGATTGATACCGTGCGCGACGTCTATGAGCGCGAATACGCCAACGTCCATCGCGGCCTGTATCAAATCAGCGAGGCGGTGACGGCGCGCTACGAGGGCGTACGCGAGACCATCCGCCGCTATATCAACGCCGCCCACACTCACGAGATCATCTTCACCCGCAACGCCACGGAATCGATCAATCTGGTGGTCGCCAGCTATGGCCGTACCTTCCTGAAGGAAGGCGACGAAGTCATCATCAGCGAGTTGGAGCACCACGCCAATATCGTGCCGTGGCAGATGCTGCGCGACGAAAAAGGCATCGTGCTCAAGATTGCGCCGATCACCGATGACGGCGAACTGATCATGTCCGAGTTCGAAGGTCTGCTCGGCCCGCGCACCAAGATGGTGGCGATCTCCCATATGTCGAACGTGCTGGGTACGATCCTACCGGTCGCCGAGATCACCCGCCTGGCCCATGCGGCCGGGGCCAAGGTGCTGCTCGACGGTTGCCAGTCGATCACCCATATCCCGGTCGATGTGCAGGCGCTGGGCTGCGACTTCTATGTTTTTTCCGGCCACAAGCTTTATGGCCCGTCGGGCATCGGCGTTTTGTATGCGCGCGAGGAATTGCTCGACGCCATGCCGCCCTATATGGGCGGCGGCGACATGATCTCGTCGGTGACTTTCGAGAAATCGACCTGGGCGAAACTGCCCCATAAGTTCGAGGCCGGGACGCCGGCGATTGCGCAGGCCATCGGTCTGGGCGCGGCGATCGACTATGTCAGCGCCCTGGGCCTGGCGCAGATCGGCGCCCACGAGCAAGACATTTTGAACTACGGCACCCAGCAATTGTCGAGCATCGATGGCTTGCGTCTAATCGGCACTGCGCCGGCGAAGGCCAGTGTGTTGTCGTTTACGCTCGATTTTGCCCACCCGCACGATATCGCAACCATTATCGACCGCGCCGGGGTGGCGGTGCGCGCCGGTCATCATTGCGCCCAGCCGCTGATGGCTCGCATGGATGTGCCGGCGACGGTGCGGGCCTCGATCGGCATGTACAATACCCGCGCCGATATCGATGCGCTGGTGGCGGCGTTGGGCGATGTTTCGGAGATTTTTAGCTAATGAACGATCTGCGCGAACTCTATCAGGAGGTCATCCTCGATCATGGCAAGCATCCAAGGAATTTTCGCACGCCCGACGATGCGACCGCCGAGGCCCATGGCAACAATCCGCTGTGCGGCGATCAGCTGACGGTCTACATCAAAACCGGCGATGACGGCTTGGTCGAAGACGTGGCGTTTATCGGCCGCGGATGCGCGATCTCGGTGGCCTCGGCCTCGATGATGACCGAGCTGGTCAAAGGCAAGACCGAAGCCGAAGCGCGCGACATCTTCGAGACCTTTCACGGCATGTGCACCGGCGAGGGCGACGATAGCGATGTGGGCGAGGACTTGGACAAGCTGAAAGTGCTGTCCGGGGTGCGCGATTTCCCGACCCGGGTTAAATGCGCCACCTTGCCCTGGCACACGCTGGTGGCGGCGCTGGCAGGCGACAGCGAAGTGACGACGGAATAGGCGGGGGCGATGATTGAAGACGGACCAGGCCTCGCTGATTTCATGCCCAACGCTGTGGCGCCGGGCGAAGCGGTGGTCGCGCGGGCGGGATCCCCATTGGCTGCGGATGCGGTGGTGGCCGATAAAGAGGCCGTAATTGCCGCGCTGCGGACCGTCCATGACCCGGAAATTCCGGTAAATATCTACGATTTGGGACTTATTTACGATCTCGAGATAAAATCCGACGGATCGGTCGCGATAAACATGACCCTGACGGCGCCAGCCTGCCCGGTGGCGGGTGAACTGCCCATATGGGTGGCCGAAGCGGTCGCCGGGGTCGAGGGCATCGGCGAGGTGGTGGTTCACCTGGTGTGGGAGCCCATGTGGACCGTGGATCGTATGAC
>JABDJY010000178.1 GCA_013003285.1 Alphaproteobacteria bacterium
GGCGCGTATAGACCACAACCCAAACCGCGGCGCAAGGCGTATTAATGGTCTATTTCAGGAGGATAGGATAGACCTGCCGTCGCGCGTGCGAGGCCGCTTGCGGGCGTAGGGTCAGCGCTATATGACTGCACTATGACCGATTATCCGCCGGTTGGCGCTTAAACGCCCGACGGTGCGTCTGAAGGAGGCCCGCATGTCCCGTGCGTTCGTATTTCCCGGCCAGGGAAGCCAAGAGGTCGGCATGGGCCGCGAACTGGCCGAAGCCTTTCCCGCCGCCCGTTTGGTCTTCGAGGAAGTCGATGATGCGCTGGAGCAGAAGCTAAGCGCCCTCATGTTCAACGGTCCGGCCGAGGAATTGACCCTGACCGAGAATGCCCAGCCGGCGCTGATGGCAGTCTCCATGGCGGTGGTGAAGGTCCTCGAAGCGGAGGGCAATGTCACGGTGGCTGACTCTGCCGCCTATGTGGCCGGCCATAGTCTGGGCGAATATTCCGCCTTGGCCGCCGCCGGTGCGCTCGCCCTGTCCGATACGGCGCGCCTGTTGAAGACGCGCGGCGAGGCGATGCAGGCGGCGGTGCCGGTGGGCGAGGGGGCCATGGCGGCGATCCTCGGGCTCGATATCGCCGATGTGAAAGAGGTTGCGGCGACGGCGGCGGAAGATCAGGTCTGCGACGTCGCCAACGATAATTCCGAGGGGCAGATCGTCGTCAGCGGCAACATTGCGGCGGTGGAGCGTGCCATCGAGATCGCCAAGGATAAGGGCGCCAAGCGCGGCATTCTGTTGCCGGTCAGCGCACCCTTTCATTGCAGCTTGATGGACCCGGCCGCCGATATCATGACCTATGCGCTGGCGTCGGCCGAAATTCTTCCGCCCAAGCCGCCGGTGGTCACCAACGTGACGGCGCAGCCGATCAGCGATCCCGACGAACTTCGCAGCATGCTGATCGAGCAGATCACCCAGACCGTGCGCTGGCGCGAGAGCGTCCTGACCATGGTCGAACTTGGCGTCGAGGATATTTACGAGATCGGTGCGGGAAAGGTGTTGAGCGGCTTGGCCCGGCGCATCAATCGCGATCTCGGCGCGCAGTCGGTTTCGACTCCGGCCGATGTGGATACTTTTTTAGCCTCGCTTTGAGGCGTTAGACCAATTGAGCACCAGGTGAGGCAATTATGTTCGACTTAACCGGCAAAGGCGCATTGGTGACCGGGGCGAGCGGCGGTATCGGCGCATCGATCGCCCGCACGCTGCACGCCAATGGCGCAAATGTTGCACTCAGCGGGACCCGGGCGGAGCGTCTTGAGGCGCTGGCCGCCGAGTTGGGCGAACGCGCGCACGTTGTGCCGGCGGATTTGTCGGACGGCACCGCCGTCGACGCTCTGCCGGCCGCTGCCGAATCGGCACTGGGATCGCTCGATATCCTGATCAACAATGCCGGACTGACCCGCGATAATCTGGCCATGCGCATGAAAGACGATGAATGGCAGGCCGTGATCGATGTGAATTTAACGGCCGCATTTCGCCTCAGTCGCGCGGTTCTGCGCGGCATGATGAAGGCCCGCTGGGGCCGAATCATCAACGTGACGTCGGTGGTTGGCGCCACCGGAAATCCCGGCCAGGTAAATTATGCGGCGTCGAAGGCCGGGCTGACCGGCATGAGCAAAGCGCTGGCGCAGGAAGTGGCCAGCCGCGGTGTTACGGTGAATTGCGTCGCCCCTGGCTTCATCGAAACGGCGATGACCGACGCGCTCAACGATGCCCAAAAAGAAGCGATTATGGGCCGTATTCCTGCCGCCCGGCTGGGGACGGTCGATGATGTGGCGGCCTGCGCTTTATTCCTCGCCAGCGACGAAGCCAGCTACGTGACCGGCCAGACGATTCACGTCAATGGCGGCATGGCGATGGTTTAACGGGGGCGAAACTAACTGTAGTCGAATTTATGCGGCTTGACGGAGCAAGCGAAGCCAGTTAAGTCGCGGCTTCGGCTCATGGTCGAGCCGGGTGTTAGGGAAGTTAGAGAGCTTGAACAGGGGGGTGACGTGACGACGGGATGTAAGGCCCGATCCTCATCAGCTATCCGCGACACAGGCTTCGAGAATTATTGGCAACCAAGGGCAAATGAAACATGAGCGATATCGCCGAGCGTGTGCAAAAAATCGTCGTTGAACATCTAGGTGTTGACGACGCGAAGGTTATCGAGAACGCGAGCTTCATCGACGATCTTGGTGCGGACAGTCTCGACACGGTCGAGTTGGTCATGGCTTTTGAGGAAGAATTCGGCTGCGAAATTCCTGATGACGCGGCGGAGAAAATTCTGACTGTCGGGGACGCCGTCAAGTTCCTGGAAGCAGCAAGCTGACGGACGCCGCAGACTGAAGCGGCCAAGCTGATCCGACATCTGAACATGAATACAGTAGCAGCCCCATGAGGCGTGTGGTCGTAACAGGCTTAGGTCTGGTGACGCCCATGGGCGTTGGCGTGAAAACGAACTGGGACGGCATTACCGCGGGTAAATCCGGTATTGGCGCGATCCAGACGTTTGATGTGTCGGATCTACCCGCCAAGATCGCTGGGCAAGTGCCGCGCGGTGACGTGGCCGACGGCAAGTTCAATGCCGACGACTACATGTCGCCAAAGGACCAGCGCCGGGTCGACGATTTCATCATCTACGCCATGGGCGCAGCGATCCAAGCGGTCGAGGATGCGGGCTGGACGCCCGAGGACGAGACCGATCGGGAGCGCACCGGAGTGATGATCGGGTCGGGCATCGGCGGGCTGCAAACAATCTATGAAGGCTCAACGCTGATAAATGAGCGCGGGCCGCGTAAGGTCGGACCGTTCTTTATTCCCTCGGCGCTGATCAACCTGGCATCGGGCTATCTGTCGATCCGCTACGGTTTCAAGGGGCCGAACCACGCCGTCGTTACGGCCTGTTCAACCGGCGCCCACGCCATCGGTGACGCGTCGCGCATGATCATGCTCGATGATGCCGATGTCATGGTGGCCGGCGGCACCGAAGCTGCGATCTGCCGGATCGGCCTGGCTGGTTTCGCATCCGCCAGGGCGTTGTCGACAAGTTACAACGACACACCGGAGCAAGCTTCGCGACCCTACGATAAGGGCCGCGATGGCTTTGTCATGGGCGAGGGCGCCGGTATCGTCGTCTTGGAAGAATACGAACATGCCAAGGCGCGGGGCGCCCATATCTATGCCGAAATCATCGGTTACGGCATGTCCGGCGATGCCTATCACATTACGGCGCCGGCGGCGGACGGCAATGGCGGCTTTCGTTCCATGCAGGCGGCGTTGAAACGGGCGAAGTTGAACCCGGAAGACATCGACTATGTGAACGCCCACGGCACATCGACCCCGTTGGGCGACGAAATTGAGCTCGGCGCCGTGAAGCGCCTGTTCGGCGACCATGCCTACAAACTCGCCATGTCGTCGACCAAATCGGCGATCGGTCATTTGCTCGGCGCCGCCGGCAGCGTCGAGGCGATCTATTCGATCCTGGCGATCCAAAATAATGTCGTGCCGCCGACCTTGAATTTGGACGATCCCTCGGACAGTTGCGACATCGAGTTGGTGCCCCACACCGCCCAAGAGCGTGAAGTGCGTCGGGTCTTGAGTAATTCCTTTGGATTTGGCGGCACCAACGCATCTTTGGTATTCTCGGAACTGTAGCGCCACGTCGCGGGCGCGCGAGGCTGGGGACAGCTTGTTAATGGATCAGCGCGCCGATCAATCCCCCGAAAACACACCACCGCCGCGCCGGCGACGCCGCCTGGCGCGGTTTCTATTCACGACATTTCTGATCGGCGCCGTTGCCGCCACGACGATTGCTGTCGGCGGCCTGTGGTTATTCAACCGCGCCTTCGCTGCCCCCGGGCCGCTCGCCGAGGAGGCGACCCTCATCATTCCGCGCGGTGCATCCGTGCGCGCGATTGCGGTGCTGTTGGAGGGTGAGGGGGTTATCGAAGACGCCAGGGTCTTTTCACTAGGCGTGCGCGCGCTGGGCGGCGAGCGGCCGTTGGTAGCGGGCGAGTTCGCGTTTCCCGCCGGCGTCAGCCCGCGCGAGGCCATGGCGCTATTGCAATCAGGCAAGATTGTTACCCGGCGGCTGACCATCCCCGAGGGGCTGACCGTATTGCAGGTGCTCGCCGCGGTCGGCGCGGCCGACGCAATGGCGGGCGAAGTGCCGCCACTGGATAAATTCGGCGAAGGCACGCTGCTGCCCGAGACCTATCAATATGTTCGCGACGAGAACCGCGCCGCGCTTCTGACGCGCATGCAAAACGCCATGACGGAAACTCTCGACGAATTGTGGCGCGAGCGCAGTCCCGACTCGGCGCCGTTGAAATCGCCCGAGGAAGCGTTGATCTTAGCCTCTATCGTCGAGCGCGAGACCGGACTGGCCGAAGAACGGCCACGTGTCGCCGCGGTGTTCTTAAACCGTCTGCGGCGCGGCATGCGTCTGCAGTCCGACCCAACGGTGGTCTATGGCCTGTCGAACGGCGCCGGTACCATCGGCCGGCCGCTGAGACGCTCGGATCTGGCAAATACCCATCCCTACAATACATATGTGCATGCCGGACTGCCGCCGGGACCGATCGCCAATCCGGGCCGCGACAGTCTGGTGGCGGTTCTGCAGCCGGTCAAAACGAAGGATCTTTACTTCGTGGCCGATGGCACCGGCGGCCACGCCTTCGCCCGAACCTTGGCGGAGCATAACCGCAACGTCGCCCGCTGGCGGCGCATCGAACGGCAGCAGCGTAACAAATAGCTAATCGCTGGCTTTATTTGGCAGGCTGCGCATGGCCCAGTCGGTGGACCAGGTGGGCAGGGCCTGGACCAGCCAGGCGGCGCCGTACATCTGCCAGGGAAAGGCGATCCGTCCCCGGTTGCGGGCCAGGCCGCGGCGGATGATCCGGGCGGCGCGGTCGCCATCCATCAGGAACGGCATGGCGAAATCATTCGCGTCGGTCATGCCTGATTGGACGAAGCCGGGACAGATCACCGACACATTGATGCCGCCGCGCGCATAGGCGTTGCGCAAACCTTCGCCATAATTGCGGACCGCGGCCTTGCTGGCGCAATAGGCCGGCGCTCCGGCGAAGCCGCGAAACGAGGCCAGGCTCGACATGACGGCGATCTGACCTTTCACGCCGGGGTCGGTGACGGGGGCAGGGCGTGCTGCGAAACGCTCGAGCGCGGGATGAACGGTGTTGATGACCCCATCCACATTGATCGCCATGATCCGTTGCGCCTGGTCGCGCGGTTCGCCGGCGGTGCCTGTCCCCGCAGAGATGCCGGCGTTGGCGATGACCAGGTCCAATGGCGCGCGGTCATCCGATGTGGCGATCCATTCGGCGATGGCGCCGGCATCGGTGACGTCTATCGCCGCGCTCTCAACTGCCGCACCCCGGGCAGTGCAATCGGCGGTCAGTTCGTCGAGGCGGCTCTGGTTACGGCCGCCCAGGAAAAGCGTACAGCCTGGTCCGGCATATTCGCGGGCCAGCGCGGCGCCGATGCCACTCGACGCGCCTGTAATCAAAATCGACTTGGGATCGCGCATGATTTAGCCGGCACCTGGGTTGGGCCCAACTTGTTGCCCCAAAGCGGGCAAGTTATAAGGCCAGAGGCAATCATAGCCGATTCGATAGACGCCGCGGGTGACACGAAGCCCCCCGATGGTAAACCTGGAAGGAGCCGCGAGTGGCGTTGCAAAGCATGACCGGGTTTGCCCGAGCCGCCGGACAGGATGAACGCGTGTCCTGGACCTGGGAGGCACGCAGCGTCAATGGAAAATCGCTTGATGTGCGTGTGCGGGTGCCCTCGGGGTTCGAAGCGGTCGAACAGGCGGTTCGCGCCGCCGCCAACAAGCAGTTCCACCGCGGTAATGTTTCACTGTCCTTAGCGATCGACCGGTCCGGCGCGTTGCCGACCTATCGTTTGAACGAGACACTGCTCGATCAGGTCTTCGCCCTGCAGGACGAGCTTTCAGGGCGTGTTAGCGCCGAGCCGCCGTCGCTGGAAGGATTACTCGCGGTGCGTGGCATGCTCGAGACCGTCGACGTGGAAGAAGACGAAGCGGCGGAAGCGGCGCGCGAAAAAGCCATCATTCAATGTGGCATCGACGTGTTGGCGGGGTTGGCTTCGGCGCGGGCCGAAGAAGGTGCCCGTATGGCGACGTTGGTCGCCGATCACATTGAAACCATCACCGGCCTGACCGAAGAGGCAAGTGGCGCCGCCGCTGCACAGCCGGAAGCGCTTCGCGAGCGGTTACGGTCATTGGTGGCGGAATTGCTCGACGCAGACCCAGCACTGCCCGAGGAACGATTGGCGCAGGAGGCGGCGCTGCTGGTCGGCAAGGCCGATGTGCGCGAAGAACTCGATCGCCTGCGCGCGCATATCGCGGCGGCCCATGATTTGATCGCCGAGGGCGACGCCGTCGGCCGGCGCTTCGATTTTCTGTGTCAGGAGTTCAACCGCGAATCGAATACATTATGTTCCAAATCGTCTGACGTGGAGTTGACCCGCATCGGCATGGCGTTGAAGGCGGCGATCGAACAATTGCGCGAACAGATTCAAAACGTGGAATAGGCGAGGCAAGTGGGCGACAGCGAAAAGGAATGGCTCGAGATTAGCCGTCGCGGCTTGATGCTGGTGCTGTCGTCGCCATCGGGGGCTGGCAAGACCTCGATCTCGCGCGAGGTGTTGCAACGCGACGACAGAATTTCCCTCTCCATATCGGCGACCACCCGGCCGCGGCGACCCGGTGAGGTCGACGGCAAAGATTATCTGTTTGTCGATAAGACCGAGTTCGATCTGATGGTCAACCGCCAGGAGCTGCTCGAGCACGCCAAGGTCTTCGACCATTATTACGGCACCCCGCGCGCCCCGGTCGAGGAAACTTTGGCAAGTGGCCACGACGTATTGTTCGATATCGATTGGCAAGGCACCCAACAGGTGGCGGAGACGGCGCGCGGCGATCTGGTGAGTATCTTCATCCTGCCGCCCTCCACCGCCGAACTCGACCGGCGTCTGCACAGCCGCGCGCAGGATAGCGAAGCGGTGATCACCGAGCGCATGGCGCGCGCCGCCGACGAGATGACCCATTGGAGCGAATACGACTATGTGGTGGTGAACGTCGATTTCGAAGAAAGCGTTCGACAGGTCGAGGCGATCTTGAACGCCGAGCGGCTCAAGCGCCCACGCCTTATCGGCCTGTCCGATTTCGTCACCCGGCTGCGCCAGGGACAGTGATCAGTGTTAGCCGCGGCGCGCCTCCAGGAGGTTCGCCAGTGCGCAGAACTGGTGCACGGTCAATTCTTCCGCGCGGGCGGTTTCCAGGATATCCGCTTGCTGTAAAAATTCAGCGCCACCGATCGAGTGCAGCGAGCGGCGCAACATTTTGCGGCGCTGCCCGAAGGCGAGCCGGGTGATGAATTCGAGATCTTCTTGGCGCGCCGGGGCGAGGGGCGTTTTGCGAACCTCCAGGGCGATCACGGCCGATGTCACCGATGGTGGCGGGACGAATGCGCTGGGGGACACGTCGAACAGCAAGCGGGCCTCTGTGAGCCACTGGCATAGTATGGAGAGACGTCCATAGGCCTTGGTCCCGCGTTCGGCGGTGATGCGCTGGGCGACCTCGCGCTGGAACATCAAGGTGAAGCCGGTGAAGGCTTCCGGTGTCTCCAACCAGTTCATCAACAATTGGGTGCCGATATTATAGGGCAGGTTGGCGATGACGCGGCGTGGCGCGGGTGACAGGTCGACCAAGTTGGCGGTCAGTGCATCGGCTTCGACCACCGTTAAGCGACCGGGCACCGCCTCGGCCAATTCGCGCAACGCGCCGATGCAGCGCGCGTCGCGCTCGACGGCGGTTATACTGGCGGCGTTGGTCTCGAGCAGGGCACGCGTCAGCCCGCCCGGGCCGGCGCCGATCTCGATCACATGCATGTCGGAGAGATCGCCTGTCGCCCCGGCGATGCGGCGGGTCAAATTCAAATCGTTGAGAAAATGCTGCCCGAAGGATTTGCGCGCATCGATCTGATGGCGCGCGATGGTCTCGCGCAGCGGAGGAAGGGCCTCGATTTGACGCCGCAGGGTTTCCGGTGAATTCATGCGGCGGCTGCCGATTGCTGCCGCCGGGCAGCCAAAAGTGAGGCCAGCTTGACCGCCTCGATGAAACTCGAAGGGTTGGCCTGGCCGCTGCCGGCGATGTCCAAGGCGGTGCCGTGGTCGGGTGAGGTGCGAATGATCGGTAGTCCCAGGGTGATGTTTACAGAGCGATGAAAGTCTAGCATTTTCAAAGGGATAAGGGCTTGGTCGTGATACATGCATATGGCTGCATCGTAGGTTTGCCGCGCTTCAGGGTGAAACAGAGTATCGGCCGCGGCGGGACCGCGAACTTCGATCCCGCGCGCCCGGATTTCGGCGACCGCCGGTGCGATAATATCGCTCTCCTCGCGGCCCAGCGCGCCGCCTTCGCCGGCATGGGGGTTGAGGGCCGAGACCGCCAGACGCGGCTGGGCGATGGCGAAATCGCGCTGCAATGCCGCCGCCGTCACCACAGCGCAATGGACAATGTCTTCGCGCCGCAGCTCGCGCGCCGCGTCGGCTAGGGACGTGTGGATGGTGACCGGCACCACGCGCAGTTCCGGGCCGGCGAGCATCATCACCGGTGCACCCTCTGCGTGGGTCGCCTTGGCAAGATATTCCGTGTGGCCGGGTTCGCTGAAGCCGGCGTCATATAGAACGCGCTTCTGGATGGGATTGGTCACCAATGCCGCCACCTCGCCATTTACCGCCAGAGCGATCGCGCGATCGAGCGAGGCGATGACGGCGGGGGCGTTGGTGGGATCGATGCGTCCCGGTTCGACCGGCGCCGCCAGCGGCACGGGCAGAATCGGGATGGCCTCGGGCCATATCGCCATCGCCTCGGCAGCGCTGGAAATTGTTTTGATGTTGAGGGGCTGACCAATGACGTCGGCGAGTGCCGCAATCCGATCGGGATCGTCGATCATGACGAACGGCGGAAGATCCGCCGCGTGCCGCGCCCAGGCCAGGCAGGCGATCTCGCCGCCAATCCCGGCCGGCTCGCCCATCGTAACGGCGATCGGTAATTTTTCCATCGAAGGGGGCGAAGCGGGCGAAACGCCCGGGAACGTCATACGCGCAGATCGACGAAGGCCGACCGGCGTAGGTCGCGCAAGTAACGGCGCGACAGCATATCGACGCGTTGGCGCAGCAGCGTATCGCGGATTTGGTCGCGCGGCAGGGCGCCGGCCTCTTCGCGATCGCAGACCATGATGATTTGCACGCCATTGGGGTTGCGGATCGGTTCACTGGCGACGCCAACGCCGATCTCGGCGGCGACACGGCGTAGCCCCTCGTTAAGGTCACCCAGGCGGAACCCGGCGGGTTCCGCCGGTTGCGGGGTCCCCATCTCTCTGGCGATCTCGGCAAAGTCATTGCAGTCCACCGTGTTCGCGGCGACCTGCTGCGCCAGAGACATTTGACTTTGCACGTCTATTTCTGAGGCGTCCTTGGCCAGCGGCAACACGAGCTGTCGCAAGGTGATACGGGCATCTTCCTCGCCAGGCGTCCTTAACTTACGGCGGTCGCTGGTCTGCAGGATGAGGTACCCATCGGGGGTCTCGATCGGGTCAGACACTTTACCGACGTCGAGCGTGGCCAACGCCTTGTTGGCTTCGTCAATCAGTTCGCCTTCCTGGATCCAGCCGATATCGCCGCCGGTTGCCGCGCTCGCGCTCTTGGAGAACTGCCGGGCGATGCCGGTAAATTCAGCACCTGAACGGATCTGCGCGGACAGGCGGTTGGCCAGATCAAGCACTGACTGCCGCTGGGCGGCATCGTCGACCGGCAGTAGGATTTCCAGTACCCGATACTGGGTCTGTCCTTGGCCGGCGCGGATGCGCTTGATAACTGAGTCGATTTCTTCTTCGCCGATGTCGATAGTGGGGACGACGCGACGGGTGATCAATTTTTGCCAGGCTATGCCGGCCCGAATCTGATTCATCGCGGCGTCGGCGGAAATGCCCTGGCGGCTGACAATATTTTCAAATCCGCCGGCCGGCATATTATTGGCACGCTCGATCTGGCTGACGGCGTCGTCCATTTCGCGCGATGTGACGCGAATATTGAGCCGGGCGGCCTCCTCGGTTTGTAGCGCCTCGTCAATTAGACCGCGCAAGACCTGAGGCGCCATGCTGCGTCTTTGATCGCTTGTGTTGGGTAGTCCCGCCGAGAGGATCAACAGCTCGATGCGTTGTCGCAAATCGTAGACCGATATAACTTTATCGTTGACCACAGCAGCGATCCGCTCGACCTGCTGCGCGCTGGTCGGCGTCGAGAATGATCCAGCCACTGCGATTATCGCGACACCCGCGTATAGGCCGGTCCAAAGCCACTTTGCGCGCTTATGGTCGCTGTGAGATCGCTGCCAAATTTTCATGCTGTTCATGTCGTTGTCTGTCCGATGCCGCCGCATGATGACTGATTCTGATCTATCTGGGCTGCGATTTCCAGCCCCCCAATTGGGGCGATTTTGCGATGTCTAGAAGGACGTACCGAACTCGCCCAACGTTTTGAAGACGACACGGACGAAGATGCTTTCATCCGGTGGCACGTCACGATCTTGGGTGAATGTTCGCCTGTAATTTATTGAGAAGTCTAAACAATCGCAATTGTATCGTATGGAGGCTCCCCAAGAAAGAGTGCCGCCATTGTCGCTGAGGTCGCGCCGTGTATCGACGCGCGCGCTCCACTGGTCGGTAATGTCAGATGATAACCCGGCGCGAATTTCTTCGCGTTTTGGAAATTCATTGTTCTGGTCGAAGAAGATGTAATTGATGTCGCCGCGCAGAAAGCGGGGACCGTATACAGCGGATATTTCCGTCCGTTTCGCTCTTAAATTATCGGCATCGACGCGGGTCTTATAAAGCAGGTTGAGAAATCTGTTCGGCGAGATGGTGAACCGTCCGACGATATCCGATTTTTGTTCATTCAATCCTGAGCCGAAAGAAAATGAACTATTCTCGCGGAACTGATAGGACTGGCCGACCATAAACGTACTACTGCCGCCACCGTCGCCGTATAGGCCGCCACGGAGACCGTAAACGACTCGACTTCCACCCTCGACGCGATCCTTG
>JABDJY010000185.1 GCA_013003285.1 Alphaproteobacteria bacterium
GCACCGAGCATGGGCACCGTCAGGTTCGATAGAATAGTCGGCCACGACAGATTCCAGATACGCCGATAGGGTCCGTTGCGCACGCTGTCGGATAGGCTGTTGAGCCCGCTATTGGCCGTGGTCGTCATTACGAGGGTCTAGCGGCCAACCGCGTAGGCCTCTTGAAAGCGCGGATGGGCGGCGGCCTTCAGCAACCAACCATCATCTGTTTGCTCGCGGCCGACAGCGCATAACCGGCCCAGCGCCCAATCGTCGACGATTTCGAGCCGGTGGCCACGGTCGCGCAAGGCGTCGATGGTGTGCTGCGGCAGCCGGCCTTCGGCCTTGACCACCGCCGGCTGGAAGGTGCGCGGGTAGAAGCTCGAGGGCAGGTGATCGGTGTGGAAGTTAGGGGCATCGATCGCCGACTGCAGGTCCATGCCGTGATGAGTATGGCGCAGAAACATGGTCAACGCCCATTGGTCTTGGGAATCGCCGCCCGGCGTGCCGAAGGCCAGCGCCGGCGCCCCATCGCGCAGGGCCAGCGCCGGGCTCAATGTGGTTCTGGGGCGGATGCCCGGTTGTAGCGTCGTCGGGAAGCCCTCTTGCAGCCAAAACATCTGGGCGCGGGTGCCGAGACAAAATCCCAGCGCCGGGATGACCGGCGACGATTGCAACCAGCCGCCGCTGGGCATGCAGGTGACCATATTGCCGAACCGGTCGGCGGCGTCGAGATGCACCGTGTCGCCATCGGCGGGACCGTGATTATCGGCGCTGTCGCCGCTTAGCGAATTGGGCTCGCCGGCCCCGGCCGGCAGAACCGCACCGAGTTCAGGTGTATCGAAATCGGCGAGATGAGGCTCGCGGCCATCCGGGTTGCCGGGCCGCAGTTCGAACGAGGCCTGGGTCTCGATGAGGTTGCGCCGTGCGTCGTTATAGTCGTCCGACAGCAATGTCTCTAACGGCACATTGTGGACGTTGGGATCGCCATACCAGGCTTCCCGGTCGGCGAGCGCCAGTTTGGCGCACTCGATCTGGGTGTGAAGGAAGTCCGGTCCCAGTGGATCCATGGCCGCCAGATCGAATCCCTTGAGCAGAGCCAGTTGCTGCAGAAACACCGGGCCCTGGCTCCACGGGCCGGGCTTGCACAAGGTGTAGCCGCCATAGTCGTAGGTCGCTGGTGCTTCGACCGTCGCCTGCCAGCGCGCCATATCGTCGCCGGTCAACAGGCCGCCATGGACTTCGCCGGAGCTGTCGAGCCATTCGGTCTCGCGGCAGAAGCGGTCGATTTCCTCGGCGATAAAGCCTTCGTAAAATACCCCACGTCCGGCTTCGATCACCGCGTCGCGGTTGCCGCCCTGGGCCTCTGCCTCTTTCAATAACCGGGCATAGGTATCGCTGAGGACCGGGTTGCGATGGAGCGATCCGACCTGTGGCGGCACGCCGTCGACCAAATAGGTCGCCGCCGATGTGGGCCAGGCAGAGCGGAACAGTTCGGCGACCGTGCCGATGACCGTGTTCATCATCGGCACTACGGCGTAGCCATTGCGGCCATAGTCGATGGCCGGTTGCATCACATCGGCAAGCGACAGGGTGCCGTAATCGCGCAACAGCAGCATCCAGGCGCCGAACGCGCCGGGGACGCACGGCGCCAGCAGCCCGGTGCCGGGGACGAGATCGAGGCCCAGTTGCTGAAAGCGATCGATCGTCGCGGCTTGCGGCGCGACGCCCTGGCCGCAGATCACCTCGGTTTTACCGGTCGCCGCATTGTGCAGGACGATGGGTAGATCGCCGCCGGGCCCGTTTTGATAGGGATGCACCACTTGCAGCGCCAGGCCGGTGGCGACGGCGGCGTCGAAGGCGTTGCCGCCCTTTTCGAGCATCGCCCAACCGGCCATGGTCGCCAGGTAATGGGTCGACGTGACCATTCCAAATGTGCCACGAATTTCGGGTCGTGTGGTAAACATAGGATGCCTTTCCAGGGCGCTGTGCTTTGGGGCGACCTTAGCCGTGGCGAAAGCGGGAGACCAATGAAAATAGAACACCCGTATCTCATGTTTCTGGGCGATGCGCCGGATCAGTTGGCCGCCAAGACCGCCAGCGGCATCGTCCATTGGCGGCGCGACTGGTGTCTGGGCCAGTTCACGCTCCCCGGCTGCAATGCCGATCTGGGCCTGCCCCATATGGATATCGCGGCGGCCGCCGCTGCCGGCTGCCGCACCCTGGTGATCGGCGTCGCCAATCGTGGCGGTGTCATTCCGGAAAGCTGGATACCGACCATGGTGGCGGCCCTCGAGGCCGGTATGGATATCGCCGCGGGTCTGCATCAGCGTGTCGCCGATATCGAAGACGTCTCCCGAGCTGCCGCGGCCCAGGGCCGTCAATTGTTCGATGTGCGCCACCCCACACGCAGTTTCAACGTCGGTTCTGGCGAACGCCGTCCGGGCAAGCGATTGCTCACCGTCGGCACCGACTGCTCGGTGGGTAAAATGTATACCGCCCTGGCGATCGGCCATGAGTTGCAGCGGCAAAATGTGAAGTCCGATTTTCGCGCCACCGGCCAAACTGGCATTTTCATCGCCGGCGACGGCGTCTCGGTCGATGCGGTGGTTTCCGATTTTATTTCCGGTGCCACCGAATGGTTATGCCCGGCCAACGATCCCGACCATTGGGATTTGGTCGAGGGTCAGGGCTCGCTGTTCCATCCCTCCTATGCCGGCGTCACCATGGGGCTGGTTCATGGCGCGCAACCGGATGCGCTGGTGGTCTGTCACGAGCCGACCCGCACCCATATGCGCGGGCTGCCCCATCAGGCGCTGCCAGATATCCAGACCTGTATCGACGGTCACGTCGCGGCCGCCCGGCTGACCAATCCGGCTGCCGAATGTATCGGTGTTGCGGTCAATAGCTCGGGCCTCTCAAGCGACGCGGAACGCCGTCGCTGCCTGTCTGATATCGAAGCGCAGACCGGGCTACCGACGGTCGATCCGGTGATCGACGGCGTGGCGCCCTTGGTCGCCACGTTGATCTAGCGCCGGCCGCCTCGTGCCCACGCTTGAAACAAAGATCGAGACGTTTGCGTTGCGCCAGCGTTTTACGATTTCGCGCGGGAGTAAGACCGAGACAATTGTGGTGACGGCCGAGCTTCGCGACGGCGAGTTTGTCGGCCGTGGTGAGTGTGGGCCAAATATCCGCTACGGCGAGACACCGGAAAGTGTCGCTGCAGCGATTAATGCGATGGCGGACGAGATTACCCGCGGCCTCGATCGCGATAGTTTGCAAGGCCTGATGCCGCCAGGCGCGGCGCGTAACGCCATCGATTGCGCACTATGGGATCTGCAAGCCAAGCGAAGCGGACACCCGGTTTGGCAGCTCGCGGGGGTGGCGGAACCGAGGCCGGTGATGACCGCCTATACGCTGAGTGTCGATACGCCCGCGGCGATGGCGGAAACCGCCAAGGCTAATGCCGCACGGCCGCTTCTCAAGCTGAAGTTGACCGGCGCCGGTGACCTGGACCGTGTTCGCGCCGTGCGCACCGGCGCGCCGGAGGCGCGGCTCATCGTCGATGCCAACGAAGCCTGGTCGGCGGATGATTTCATCAGCATGGCGACGGAGCTGGGGACGCTCGGTGTTGAGATGATCGAGCAGCCATTGCCCGCCGGTGAGGATTCCGCGTTGGCGAAGCTGGACCATCCGGTGCCGATCTGCGCCGACGAATCATGTCGCGACAGCGCCAGTGTGGCCGCGCTAACCGATCGCTATGACATGATAAATATCAAACTCGACAAGGCCGGCGGGCTGACCGAGGCGCTGGCGATGGCGGATGTGGCGCGGGCGGCGGGTCTCGATATCATGGTCGGTTGTATGGTGGGGACGAGCCTGGCCATGGCCCCCGCCTTATTAGTGGCTCAGAGCGCAAGAATCGCCGATCTCGATGGTCCGCTATTGTTGGCCGAAGACCGCGAACCGCCCCTGATGGTTAATAACAGCCTTATATCGCCGTCCTCGACGGCATTGTGGGGCTGAAGTCACCGCTCTTTTGACGTGTAATGGCTTTGATCCCACGCACCGCCCACATATGCTGTAATATCGATATTTCATAGATCGATAAAGCGTAGGTTCGATGTCTTCTGATTTGGACGATAAGGGCGCAACAGGTACCGTCGCGACGATACCGGCCGGTGAATTGGCCGGGATGGAAGATCGCGTGTGTGCGGCCCAGTTTGCCGCGCTTTATCGCCAGGGGCGTATCACAAATCTAGCTTCGCCCGTTATTGCGGCCTTTGTCGGATATATCTTGCTGAGTAATGGTAACGTCGGACCGATTGCCGGTTGGCTGACCATTGTTGTCCTCGCCGCTGTCATCCGGGGGGTCGTTCACCATCGATTCGAACCGCAAGTGCCGGCGCGTAGCGGCGTTTCAGTTCGTACAAAGTACGCCTTCCTTTCATCCATCTGCCTTAGCGGATTGGCGTGGGGCACGGCGATGCCGCTGCTATTTCCGTTCGATAATCTCGCGCTTCAAGTTTTTCTTATTGTCGTGGTCATGGGCATGGGGTCCGGCGCGGCAGCGAGTTTCGGTCCCTACTTCCCTGCGTTGGTGGTTTACATCATTCCACTGACATTGCCCGCCGTGGTGACGCTAATGTTTCAGCAAACGCTGGTGCATGTGGCGCTCGGCAGTTTTGGGCTGCTGTTTCTCATTGTTTTACTTCTGCTTGGCTCGTCTGGTCATCGCAGTTTTGCGATGAACGTTCGTTTGGAATTCCAGAATGCGCTTTTGGCACTCGGCCTTGAGGACGCGCAGCGGCGGCTGGGCGACGCGGTCGATAGCATGTCGGAAGCATTCGCGCTGTTCGATGCCGATGATTGCCTGGTTTTGGCCAATGACCCGCTTCGAGATATGGTTCCCGTGTTGAAAGAGCGTTCAGATAAACCGCTCAGCTACGAAAAATTTGTTGGTGTGTTTGCCAAGTCGGTGTTGGCCGGAGTGCCCCAGGAACAGTTTGATAGTTGGGTCGAGCGATTCTTGCGCCGTCACCGCATGCCCGGAGAAACCTTCGAGGTGGAACTCGCCGATGGTCATTGGTTGCGGGTTAGCGAGCAGCTGACAAGTGACAATGGCATCGTTTCGATATTCTCCGATCTTACCGAGTTAAAGAAACGCGAGGCGGCGCTTCGAAAAAGTGAAGAACGGTTCCGCGATTTTACGCAGGCGGCCTCCGACTGGGTTTTGGAACTCGATGCCGATCTGCGCTTTACGTCCGTCAGTGGACGTTATGCCGAGGTAACCGGTCGCGATCCCGAATCCTTAATTGGATTGAAGCTAACCGACTACCCATCGCTCAATCAGGATGCGGACTGGCACGCCGTTGCCACCGCTTTCGCCCAACGCCAGCCGTTTCATAACCGTCGGATTACCCGGCCGGATTCGAAAGGCGAGCCGTTTCAGTTTCTGTTTAGCGCTGTGCCGGTATTTTCCGACGACGGAACCTTCCAAGGATATCGCGGAACAGGCTCAGACATTACCGCGATTGTTCGCGCCGAGGCGCTGGCACGCGAAGCGCGCAAGCAATTGTTCGATGCCATCGAGTCTATCCCGGCTGCGTTTGTATTGCTGGGCAGCGATGGCCGTCTGATTTTATGGAATTCGAGGGCGCCCGAATTTTTACGTGCGGATCGCGATCTCATTCGCACCGGTGCACCATATGAAGACCTCGTGCGGTCGAGCGCGGAAAGTGGGCGGATAATCGATGCCCACGGTAACCAGGCGGCATGGATTGCCGACCAGATGGAATGGTTAAACGAACCCGAGATCGCGAAGGAATTTCGCCTCACAGATGGTCGCTTTCTGCAAAAACTTGGCCGCCGCACGGCAGATGGTGGGGTTGTCGCCATATTCACCGACATAACCGACATTCGCCGTGATCAGCAGGAACTGGCGGAGAAGACGGCCCTGTTGCAGACAACGCTGGAGGGGATGGGCGAGGGAATTCTGGTGCTCGATCAGGACCGGCGCGTGATTCTTGCAAATAATCAGTTGCAGCAACTTCTCGATTTGCCGGAAGACGCCACTTCGGTCGGGACATCGTTTTCTGAGATCATTGGGCGATTAGAACGTGATGGCGTCGTCGATGTATCGGATGCCGGGGAAACTCAGCGATTGTCTATCACCGACCATTTTGACGCGGGAAACGCTTTTCAGACGGAACATATGAGTCGGTCCGGTACGCGGCTGTTGGTGCGCGCCAGCCCCTTGGAGGATGGCTGTTGGGTGTTGCTGTTGAACGATGTAACGGCGCAGCGCAGGGCAGTTGCGGCGCTTGAGGAAAGCGAAGATCGGTATCGCCAGCTGGTCGAAAATTCGCCGGATTTCATATCGATCCACAAAGACGGCCGCTTTATTTTTGTAAATCCCGCGGGCGCGCGTCTGGTGGGGGCGCCCTCGACAGATGCCATGATTGGCCGCAGAGCGTTGGATTTCGTCCACCCCGATCACCATGACGAGTTCCGCCTGTCTGGAACGACGGTCCAGGCGGCAGGGACCGGCGCGTTCTACGAATTTCGCGGCTTGCGTGATGACGGGTCGGTCTTCGATGTCGAAGGCACAACGGTTGAATTCACCTACCGCGGCGGCCCTGCGATTCTAAGCGTTGTGCGCGACATCACACTACGCAAGCTTGCCCAGGCGCAATTGGTTCAGACGTCCAAACTGGCGACCCTCGGCGAATTGGCAGCTGGCATCACCCACGAGCTTAATCAGCCGCTCAATCTCATCCGCATGGCGGCCGATTCTAGTCTGATACTGATGGAGCAGGGCAAGACGGATCAGGAATTTGAACGCGACCAGTTTGAGCGGATATCCGCCCAGGCAGTACGAATGGCAAATATTATCAGCCACATGGCCGCCTTTAGCCGGCGCGTCGACGATGACGGCGACCGTGAGGTGATCGATCCCCATGAATGCGTCAGGGCGGCCGTGTCGATGGTGCGCGATCAATATGCCGCCGACGAGGTGAACATCGACGTCGTCATGCCGGATGTCCCAAGTCGCATCTACGGTAACACCATTCGCTTGGAACAAGTGATTCTGAACCTGTTGACGAACGCCCGCGACGCCCTGGTCTTGGATAAGGTTGATCCGGACTCGGGCCGCACGTTCAAGGAGGCAAAACCGGGCCGAATCAATGTCTCCCTAAGGCACGAGATGCCCGAGGCCGGTGACTCCGATAATTCGCAAAATCATGTCGTTATTCAGATCGAAGATAATGGCGGCGGTATTCCTTCTGACGCTCTCGATCGTGTCTTTGACCCGTTCTATACGACTAAACGCACTGGCGAAGGCACAGGCCTTGGCTTGGCGATCGGTTACGGGATCGTGGACAGTATGGGCGGGCGCATAACGGCGTCGAATGGCGCCGAAGGCGCCCGTTTCGAGGTGTGGATACCGATGGTAAATGCCGCTGACATTGCCACCCCGATAGGGCAATCTGTCGAAGCGGAATCGTCAGCGAAAAAGAGGGCTTAAGCTGGAACATGGCCGACACTGGAAATACATGGTTTCCTGACTCCAGTGGCGATACCCGACCCAAAATTCTGGTTGTCGACGATGACCGCGAGCAGGCGGAACAAATTGGTACGTTCCTGTCCAAATTTGGCATGTCGGTCATGCTTGAAGACAATGGATTTGCCGCCGTCAACACCATCCGTCGCGTCCAACCGGCCGTCGTTTTGATGGATGTCCGAATGCCTGGCCTGGATGGCATTAAGGCCGCGCAATTGATGGCCGGTCCCGATACCAAGGCGAAGATCATCCTCATGTCCGGCTATGCCGATCAGATCAAACGGGCCTCGGAAGAAGAGCTTGATGTATTCGCGGTGGTGGATAAACCCATAGCGCTGCGGGTGCTGATCCGCTTCATTCAAGCCGCGCTGCATGATGGCGTTTAGCGGCTTTCAGCTCTAGGCACGGCGTTCGGACTGACCGGTCCGCAGGGTCCACACCACGAGATCTTTCAGGGCTTTGCCCAGCGCATCGTCGAATGCCGCCACAATATCCTCGATCCGATCGGCATTGGACGCAAGTTTCGCTTCGAAGGATTCCGATCCGATGATCGTGCGTTGCGGCATTTTCACCAGCTTGGCGTTTAGCCGCACATGGGCATCGGGGATACCATCATTGGTATATTCGGTTTGGAACTCCCGCAGTTCCAGCTTTAGGACAAAGTCGGCGCGCAGCCCCAAAGACTCGCGCCCGACGGCGACGATCTTGCCCGAGTTCTCAAAGGATTCGACGACCAGCGTCTGGATCATTGCCGGCGCCAGGTCGGTCCAGTTCGCCCGGGCATAATATTCCAGCTCGGCCGCGGCCCGGTGGAGCGCGATGCGCGTGGTGTCGAGGCCGGCCGGCGCCAGCGGCGGTTCGACCACCAATTGCCAGCCAACAGTTTCCAAGTCATCCGGGAATGTGCTTTTCGGCGACAGGCGGAACAGGCGCGGCGGCGGACCTGTGTTGGGAAGGATGCCCGAACAGCCCGAGACCAACCCGCCGAACGCCAGAAGGGTTGCGGTTTTCAACAATCGGCGACGATTTTGTGGCGCGCCGGCGGGGTCGAATATGGTGGGAACGCTCATATCACTGCTGTGTCTCGTAGCCCTGTTGCTGGCCGCCAAAGATAAAGCGGGCGGGATCGCGCTCGACTTGTGTGGTCACCCGGTTGAGGCCATCGATCAGGGCCCTCGCCTCGCTCAGGAAATTCGTCAATTCGTACAGACCCTCGCCGGTGAAGTCGCGCAGTGGCGCGCGGTTCTCCGCCACCAGCGCTTCAACCTCATTGGCCACCTGCGTCATCGTTTTTGCCGTCGCGCGTAAATCGTCGACCAGTCCAGAGACCTTGGGCTCGCTGCGCGTGACGGTGGTGTTGATGGATTTCGCCGTCGCGCGTAAGTCATCGACCAGGCCTGCGATTTCCGGTTCGGTGCGCGCGACGGTGGTGTTGATCGTACCGGCCGTCGTTTTAAGCGCATCGCTGGCATCGCGCAGGTTAGCCATGGTTTGGGTGGCATCGCCGAACAGCGCTTCAATATCGTCGGTACGCGCCGCTAAAGCGCCGGTCAGCGCCGAGACATTGCGCAGCGATTGTGCGAAGGAGGCTTGGTTTTCCTCATTCAGCAGGGCCGATGCGCGGCCGATCAGTATTTGCAAGCTTTGTAATAATTCTGGCGCGTCCTCCAACAATTGTTCGAAGGAGGATGCCTGCGAGGCGATAATGGCTCTTTTTTCGCCGGGTTTGGGCTGCAGGGCCGGCGCGTCTTGCGTACCGCCGGCAAGCTGGACGGTGATGCCACCGGTCAGGCCCTTGATTTGCAGACTGGCGACCGTGTTTTCACGCACCGGCGTTTCGGCGGGAACTTCGATGGTGACGAGGACATTTTCAACCTGTTCCGGGTCGATGCGGATGTCGATGACTTCGCCCACAAGAATGCCGTTGAGCTCAACCGAGCTCCCGATTTTCAGGCCGCTGACGGAGCCTTGAAAATGAATGTCGTAGCGGCTGAATACCGTATCGAATTGGAATTTTGCCAGCCACAGGAAGAACACGGCGGTACCGACCAATATCAACAGCACAAAGCTACCGACCAGAAGATTGTTAGCGCGGGTTTCCATTATTGCTGTTCGCCGCCAGTGGTTAGGTGATCGAGTGCAGCGCGCGCCCGGGGGCCGTGGAAATATTCATGTATCCAGGGTTCGCTATCCTGCCGCAAGCTGGCCATTGTGCCGACCCTGACGCGTTTGTCGAGTAATACGGCAATGCGGTCGCAAATTGCGCTTAGGCTGTCGAGATCGTGGGTCACCATCACCACGGTCAGATTCAACGCCCGACGCAGCTCGCCAATGAGTTGATCGAAGGCCGCGGCGCCGATCGGGTCGAGGCCGGCGGTCGGTTCGTCGAGGAATAGAATTTCCGGATCGAGCGCCAGGGCGCGCGCCAACCCGGCCCGTTTGCGCATGCCACCGGAAAGTTCCGACGGGTATTTATTGGCGGCATCGGGCGGTAGGCCGACCATTCCAATTTTAACCTCGGCGATTTCCAACTGCAGCGCGGGGGGCAGATCGGTATGCTCGCGCAGCGGCAGCATGATGTTCTGCGCCACCGTGAGCGAGCTGAACAGGGCACCGTCTTGAAACAGCACGCCGATCCGCTTCTGCAGGGCGGTGCGGGCCTCATCGTTCAGCGCGGTAATATCCTTGCCGAGCATCGTGATCTGGCCGGCCGCCGGGCGGATCAACCCGACCATGGTGCGCAAGAGAACAGACTTACCGGTGCCCGAGCCGCCAACGATACCGATTATCTCGCCGCGTTTGATCGTCAGTTCCAGATCCTCGTGGATAACTTGGGCGCCGAATTGAGTGCGCAAGCCCGTCACGCGCAGGATGGTTTCCGCCGATGTGCCGTTGTCCGCCATCAGATGCCCAACTCGGCGAACAATATGGAGAACAGCGCGTCGAGGATGATCACCAGGAAGATCGATTCCACAACTGACCGGGTGGTCAGCCGGCCGACCGATTCAGCGCTACCGGATACCCGCAACCCCTCATAACAACCGACCAGGCCGATGATAAACCCGAATACCGGCGCCTTGATGATGCCGATCCAGAACGTCCACAAGGTCGTGGCGCTGGCGAGTTGGCGGGCGAACTGGAAGAACGTAATGTCGAGTGCGATCGTCGCCATGATCGCACCGCCGAGCAACCCCATCATATTGGCGAAGAAGGCCAGCAGCGGCAGACAAATGACCAGGGCCCACATCCGGGGCAGTACCAGAACTTCCATCGGGTCGAGGCCGATGGTGCGCATGGCGTCGATTTCTTCATTGACCTTCATGGTGCCAATTTGCGCGGTGAACGCGCTGCCCGAGCGGCCGGCCAGCATGATCGCGGTGAGCAATACGCCCATCTCGCGCAGCACGCCCGACGCGACAATATTGACCGTGAAGATCTCGACCCCGAACTGTGCCAATTGTTCGGCGCCCTGAAACGCCAGAACGACGCCGATCAGAAACGAAATGAGGCCGACGATCGGGACGGCGTTCAACCCGCTTTGTTCCATGTGAAAGATGAGTGGGGTCAGACGAATGCGGTGCGGCTGGACCAGGGAGCGGGCGAGTACGATCACCACATGGCCGAGGAAGTTGAGCAGGTCGCGGGCCTCGTACAAGACCGCGAAAGTCGCGCTGCCGACCCGTTCGATCATGGCGACAAACGCATTGCGGCGGCGGGGCGGTTCCGGACAAGGCACGGCGTTGCGCGACACGGTGTCGATCAGACCGGTATGGGCGGGGTTTGACGAGATCAATTCGGCTTCGATGCCCTGATCTTTGAGCGCGGCGATGGTGCGCCAGACTAGCCAGGCGCCCGCCGTGTCGAGGGCGGATACCTGCGCCATGTCGATGGCCACACGATGTTGCGATATTGCAGGCATAGCTTTTAGCGCCCGGTCGATGCCGGTCGCCGCCGCGACGGTCCATTGGCCGCCGAGCACAATGCGCCACAGGTCGCCGTCGATCTGACTATCGACGGTGCCTATGTCTCCCGCGGTGCCGGCGTCCGTGCTCATGCCTAGTCACTGCCATACCCATAACCGAACGGTCCCAGCTCAGGAGAGCCGGGTACGCGATGCAAGATGACATGGTTAATCGGGCGACGGAAGCTACCGTGTGCGCGCCATGAGTTGGAGATTGCGCTCGCGCAAACGTTCGGCGCGTTGCTGCTTATAGGCGATGATGACCGATTGGCGGTAAACCTCGGCCGAATTCCGTTGTTTCTTGTTCCAAAAGTTCAAAACCCGCTCGCGATAGGCGCCGCCGCGGACGGGGTCGGCGGAATGATAGCGCTGGACCGCCGCGGACCAGGATTTATGGTTCTTTTGCAGTTTCCCCAGAAAGCTCGCGGCGTAGCGCGCATTGGCCTTGGGGTCGAAGGCCTCTTCCAGACTACTGAACGCGTCGGGATGGTAGTTCAGATTCACTTGCATGCAGCCGACATCGATATTGCGCTCGCCTTTGCGCTGTAATTCGCGCACGAAGGCGATGGCCGCTTTCTTATTCGGGAAAAATTTTCCCTTGCCGCCGTTATTAACGGTCCAGGGCCAGGCAATAATTGCCTTCTCCTCGGCATCCCATTGGCCGGATTCGGCGAAGGAAATTGCCGTTAGCAGGTCTTCGGGTAGGGCATGGCCGGCTTCGGCCTGCTGGGTCGCCCGCTGGCAAATATGGCGGAATTCGGTGATTGGCAGGGTTGGCGCGGCGTTCGCTGGCGAAACCGACGCAAATACGGACAGCAATCCTGCGGTCATTGTCCAGAGATGAAGAAATCTTTGCATGGGTAATACAGAGCAATTGCCATGCCAAACTCGAATTTTTTCAACCGCGCTAGATGCCGCTGGAGAAAATTGTGCGATGCAATAATATATTGAAATATAATTTCATGAATTATGGCAAAACCGCCATAAGAGTTCTTATTTTCAGCAAGTTAAGTGAGCTCTTGAAAATGCTGCAACTGCGAAGTAAATATTGCATTGCGGTATCGGCCGAGCGCCGAAGCCGCGTATTTAGCGTTTCCTCCCTTTACTTGGGCCGCGGCTTTGTCTGCGGCCTTTTTTTTGCGTTCAGGTGTCTGTGCGGCCGTCGAACAGGCGGTCCACCAGGATATCGGTGGGCAGCACATCGCCGGGCTCGATTTCCGCCAATTCCGCGACTTGCCGGTAGATCGGTGCGAAATCGGGCGCCGTCTCGCCCATCAACTGCTCAAAGCTGTCGATGACAAAGTATGTCTCCTGAAAATCATCGATGCGGTAGCGGGTGCGCAAAATGCGTTTCAAGTCGAAGGCGATGCGGTTGGGGTGCGGATCGTCGAGGCAATAAATCGACTCTCCCTTGGATGACATAATGCCGGCACCATAGATGCGAGGGCCGTCGGGCGTGCGCAGCAGGCCGAATTCGACCGTGTACCAATAGAGCCGTGCCAGCATATCGAGTGCGCCGAGCCGCAGCGCCTTGAGGCCACCACGGCCATAGGCTTGCAGATAGTCGGCGAAGGCGGGGTTGGTGAGCAGCGGCACATGGCCAAAGACATCGTGAAAAATGTCGGGTTCCTGCAAATAGTCCAATTGCGCCGCCGAGCGGATCCAACGGGTGGCGACGAAGCGCCGTTCGGCCATATGGCCAAAAAACGCGGCTTCGGATATGAGCCCGGGTACGGCGACGATTTGCCAACCGGTGGTTCGGTCGAGTACTTCGTTCAGTTTGCGAAAATCGGGAATGCCGTCGGCACAGACGCCCAATTGGTCGAGCCCGGCGAGATATTCCGCGCAGGCGCGTCCAACCAATAGTTTCGATTGACGTTCGAACAGCCGCCGCCAGATCGCGTGATCTTCCGCCTTATAGGTCTCCCAGGCTTGGGGGATGACGCTATCGTCGCTGCCGATTGCATTGCCGTGGTCGGTCGTGGTCATGGCTTTCCTCGACTGCCCTATTACGTAAGCTAGTCTGCGGAAGATTCAATATTCTGAAAAATGCTGTCGCAACAGGTCCGATTGGGCGGCGTCACTCGGGCAGGGTCTTGTCGCCGTCGCCAAGTGGACGCTGCATACGCACGCTATCGACCCAACGGCCGAACTTGAACCCGACCGCCGGCATTTCACCAGCCCGGACAAATCCATGTTTGGCGTGCAGGCCGATCGAAGCCTCGTTGGCGCTATCGCCGATCACCGCCACCATCTGACGGAAGCCGCGTTCGGTGCAGTGCTCGATCACCACAGACAATAGGGCCGATCCGATGCCATTCCCTAGCGCATCCGGCGCCACATAGACCGAATCTTCCACGGTGTAGCGGTAGGCGGTGCGGCTGCGAAACGGGCTCGCGTACGCAAAGCCCCGCACCGCGCCGTCCATGATGGCGACCAGATAGGGCAAATTATGCTCGTGGGCCACGTCACGTCGGCGCGCAATCTCGTCGATGTCGGGGGGAATTTCCTCGAACGACGCCAGCCCATGGTTCACATGGTGAGCATAGATTGCCTGGATCGCTGCCAAATCGTCGTCGGTCGCATCGCGAATTGAAACGGGCTTGCCGGGCAAAGTTCTCTGCCGAATTGTCGCTGTTACGCGGCCAGGGCCTGCGACTCCAGGCCGACCAACCGTTCGGTCAGCTGAGACATGTTGGCCACCACTTCGGCCATCTGGTTGCTGCGCGAATAGGTCGGCTCGTACATGTAGAGCCCGCGGTTGATTTCGATCTGCAGCGCATGGACGCCCTGGGCCGGCTGGCCGTAATTGCGCGTGATGAAGCCGCCTGAATAGGGCGCATTGCGCACCACGGTATAGCCCATGCCACGCAGAGTCTCCTCGACCATCACGGTCAGTGCGCGCGAGCAGCTGCGACCGTGCGCATCGCCCAGTACGAAATCCACCTGGCGGCGATGGCCGGCATCGTTTTCCATCGGTCCGCCAACCGACGGCATGGAGTGGCAATCGATCAAGATGCAGTGGTTGAAGCTGTGCCGCGTCGTTTCGATCAAGTCTTCCAGCGCTGCGTGATAGGGGCGGTAGCAGTGCTCGATCCGCGCGTTCGCTTCCGTGAAGTTCAGTTTGCCGGCGTAGATCTCGGCGCCGTTGGCGACCACGCGCGCGATGGTTCCCAACCCGGCCGCGACCCGCGGCGAGCGCTTATTGACGAAGCTCGGCAGGGGGCCATCGAACATGGCGGGGTCGAGCTCGAACGGTTCGCGATTGGGATCGACATAGGCGCGCGGAAATAGGGCCTTGAGCAAGGGCGCGCCATGGTGGGGTGCGAGGGCAAATATCTCATCGACGAAACTATCTTCGGAGCGCCGGATCGCCTGCTCGTCCAAACGCGCCGCAGCGAGAAAGGCGTCGGGATAGGCGCGGCCGCTATGGGGGGATGAAAAAACCAGCGGCGCCGTCTGTTGCGCCGGCGCCAGAATCTCGATCGCTTGGTCGGCATCGATTCGGGTTTCTTGATCCATGCCCTATTGATTAACCAAAAGCGGGCGCTCTGTCATCCCCAGACGCCGGGAAACAGGGGCACGCCGACGCCAGTAACTCAGAATTCAGCGAGCGGTATTATGGCATGTAATCGGCGCCATTATGGTTTGCTTAATACTTTCTCAAGACCTGCCGGTTAGCTTGGGACTCCAACGCTGTGACAGCCGCGCGGGCCGCCACCGCAAACGAATAATAAGAGGATCGCCGCACCATGGCGCGCATTCTGCTGGCTGAAGATGATACCTCGATGCGCGAATTTCTGGCGCGTGCGCTCGAGCGCAACGGCCATGAGGTGATCGCCGTGCCCGACGGCTTGGCGGCGCTTCACGAGGTCCACGAGCGGTCTTTCGAGCTGTTGATCGCCGATATCGTCATGCCCGGCATGGACGGTATCGAATTGTCGCACCAGGCTAACCGGGTGAACGCCGACCTGAAGGTCCTGTTCATCACCGGATTTGCCGCGGTCGCCATGAATGCCCGCGTGGAAATGGGCGAAACCAAGGTCCTGTCGAAGCCGTTCCACCTGCGCGAACTGGTCGACAATGTGGACCGTATCCTTTCGGTCGGTCCCTAAGCTTCCATTCGAACGCCAGGAGAACGGCCGGCGCGGCGACCCGATGCCGCGCACCCTTGCCATCAATCCTCTACCGTTGTAAGACGCGCGACCGGATCGCCGTTCACGGCATCCGGCCCACGTAAGGTGGGGCGCGTAGCTCAGCGGGAGAGCACCTCGGTGACATCGAGGGGGTCGTAGGTTCAATCCCTACCGCGCCCACCATTTCCCACCCCTATATCTTGGCGCCGAGCGGGATTGTTATTTCCGTGCGCTGCCGCGCCGGGCCCTACCGCACCCACCATTCTTTCAAAATTTCAACGCGGCTGACAGAAATCCGGCAGGGGTAGTTGCTTCGACGCGGCGGTGTTGAAGTCGCTATACCGGCCGCCGGAATGGCGTGGGCAATCGCGCGCCAGGCCGGCGCCGATGATCAGGACCGCGAGGTCGGTTCCGTCCAGGTAGCAGGTGCCAATCCGGCGGTCATAGCTGCGCTGGCTGCTGACCCGGCAACTGACGGTTTTACCCGTCACCAAGTTTTTCAAGAAATTCTCGGCTTCGGCGCCGACCGGTTCGCGGCGGTCCGGCACGGCGACGCCGTTGAGCCGCACCGACACATTGTCGACGCGCACCGTATCGCCGCCGCGGACATATTCCACCGGTCCGGCGACGGTATCCTGGCGATCCGCCTGCATGGCGGCGAGTACCGCAAGCACGATCGTCAGGGCGATGGCGGCAAGGGCGATGGGCGATTTCATAGCCTAAAGATACGTGTGGCGGCTCAAATGAAAAGCCCCTCTATCTTCAGTCGGTTATTTAAACGGCGCCCCCGGCGGATCGCTCATTCTGCGAAGGAGCGGATATAGGCGATAACGCGGTCGACCTCTTGTTTCGACAATGGCACGTGGGGCATCGGCGGCGTGGGGCTGGACAAGTAAGCTTCCAGATATCCAACCGTCCGCCCCGGCCGATCGGCAATGACAGGGAAGGGCGCGGGGCCGTCGGGAACCGGACCCGATTGATTTTCACCGATGATATGGCAGCCGCTGCAAAGCTCCTGCGCCATCGCTTCGCCGGCGGCGCGATTACGCGCTTCGTCGGCCTTGGCGGGAGTACCAGCCCAAACCGTCACGCTTAGGGCGAGAGAGGCGGCCATACATTTTGCGCTGTGGTTCATCACGATATTGCCTGTTTTCTTCCGCCTTGGACCGTCCAGGTACGCCCTCTTTTTCCCCTTTCGGCAATGATACCACATTGATGTGCGTCAAGGCCCGGGCCTGTCCGCAGGCGCAACCTTGCACCCATGAAATTGTCAAAACCACGTTGCTTAGCCAACCAGGAGGGACCCGTGGTGCAAACCGAAGATCTCACGATTATTGCTGTCGAGACCGGTGTCTTCGATGCGTAGTCTCCGAACCGCTGCAATAGCCGTTATTGTCCTGGCGCCGACGATTGCCCAGGGCCAGACCGTGGCCGACGCGGAAGCGGGCAAGAAACTGGCGCTCAATGTCTGTGCCCAATGTCATTTTGTTGCCGAGAGCCAGACAACGATCCCCCGCTCCGATGCGCCACCGTTCGACGAGATCGCCGCCGACCCGGCGGTGACAGAGCTCGGCTTGCGGGTTTTTCTGCAAACCCCGCATCGCAACATGCCCGACCTTCATTTGTCGCGACAGGAGACCGACGATGTGATCGGCTTCATTCTTAATATGAAGGCCCAGGCGGGCGGTAAATAGAATATAAATGCGTTATTCCAACCGCCGGCTTTCATCCACGGCGGTCTGCTCCACCTGGCGCCGGGTATCGACCATATGGCGGGCGGTGTCGTCGGGAATACCGGCGCTCATCAACACCATCTCGCTGAGTTGTAAGCTTGCCTCGGTTGTCTCGGGCACCGCATGGCTGGCGCCCTGGGCGATCAGGCGTACGGCGTGGTCGGTGTCGCGGGCGCGGGCATAAATGGCGAGACCAGGCCAATGGCGGCGGGCGGCGGTGACCACATGCTCGGCGGCTTGCGGATCATCCATCGTCACCACCAGCCCGGTCGCCGCTTCAACAGCGAATTTGCGCAGCATGTCCGCCTGGCTCGCGTCACCGAAGAAGATGCTGGCGCCCTGATTGCGAAAGCGCGCTACCAGGCTAGCGTCGATTTCCAGGGCCACATAGGGCAGTTCCTGCGTATCCAGCAGCGAGCCCAGCATTTGGCCGACCCGCCCGAATCCGACAATGATCACATGGCCGGCGAGGTCGGCCGGCAGGTCGGCATCGGGTTGGCCTTGGGCGGCAGCACGGGCTTCCGCGCCGCGCGCCAGGCGCCGGGCGGTCTGCGCGACAAGCGGTGTCGCCAGCATCGTCAGACCGGCGACGATCAACATGAACTGCGCCGTATCGCCCGGCATCAAGCCAAGACTGACCGCCAGGCCGATGACGACAAAAGCGAATTCGCCGCCTTGGCCGAGCAGGAGAGCCGCCTCGATGGCGACCGAACGCGGTTCGCCGAACAACCGCGACAACAGATAGATGATGGGGCCCTTGACTACGAACAACCCGAATACGGCGGCGACGATCAAGAGTGGATTGGCGGCGACCTGACCGATGTCGATCGACATGCCGACCGACACGAAGAAAAGCCCCAGCAGCAAACCCTTAAAGGGCTCGATATCGATCTCAATGGCGTGGCGGTACTCGGTCTCCGCGAGCAACAGACCGGCGAGGAACGCGCCGAGGGCCAGCGACAGGCCCGCTTGTTGCGTAACCAGGGCGGTGCCGATGATCACCAGCAGTACGAGCGCTAGGAACATCTCGCGGCTGGCGGCGTTGCCAATAAATCGGAACAATGGCCGCAGAAGCAGGCGACCCACGATCAGAATCAAGGCGATGGCGATCAGCGCCTGACCGATCGCCGCTACGAAGGCGAGCACGACGGAACCATCGCTCTGCGCCGCGAAGGCGGCGACCAGGAACAGGATCGGCACAACCGCCAAATCCTGGCAGAGCAGGATGGCGAAACTGGCGCGGCCGGTGCGCGTGCCCAGACGTCGGTTCTCGGATAGGATCTGCATGACAATCGCGGTCGAGGAGAGAGCGAAGCTGGCTCCCAGTATCACCGCCACCGGGAGCGTGTTGTCGAAGAACGAGGCGATGAGCGCGATCAGCGTACCGGTGACGACAACCTGCGCACCGCCGAGGCCGAAAACCAAACGCCGCATGGCCCATAAACGGTCGAGCGAGAGTTCCAGACCGATCATGAACAAGAGAAAAACAACGCCCAGTTCGGCCAGGGTGTGGACGCCTTCCAGGTCGGCGATGGCGCCATAGCCGAGCCAGGGTAGCGTATCGGCGAAGCGGACCAGGCCGTGCGGTCCGATTACCAGCCCGACCGCGAGAAAGCTCAACACGGGGCTGATTTTGAGCCGTTGAACCAAGGGCACAACAACGCCGGCGGCGACCAGAAAGACAATCACTTCGCGTAGGTTCAGCGTCTCCATATTCTCAAACGGCCCTTCTGAATCGTTCGCGCGCAGCGCCGCCCTCGATAATACACGACACTGACATAATTACATCGCGATTGCATTCGCTCTGCGAATGTGGCGGCATGTCGGTCGTTCCAATTTATCGAAAGTCCGCACTATGACCACATCAGAACTCGCATCCATTGAAGGCCAGGTGGCCATCGTGACCGGCGGCACGGCGGGCATCGGCCAGGCCTGTGTCGAGCGGTTTGCCGCTGAGGGCGCCAAGGTGGCCATCGTCGGCCGCAACCGCGAGGCCGGCGAACGGATCATGGGGGAGCTCAAAGAAAGCGGCGCCGAAGTCATGTTTTTGGCCGGTGAGGCGGCGGACGCCAGCGATATGAATGCGGTCGTAGAAGCGGTCGATGAGGCCTGGGGCCGGATCGATATCTTGGTCAATTGCGCCGGCGGTTTCCTCGATGCGCCGGACATCGAAGAGATCACCGATGAGATGTGGGCCAAGGGGCTCGACTGGAACATCAACACCAAGTTTCTGATCACCCGCGCGGTGGTGCCGATCATGAAGCGCAACGGCTATGGGCGCATCGTCAATATCTCGTCGGTCGCCGGACGTACCGCCTCGCGCGGCGCCTCGTTGGATTATGCCACCGGCAAGGCCGCCGTGGTCGGGCTGTCGCGGCGGCTCGCTGTCGAACTCGCCCCTAGCGGGATCACCGTCAATGTGGTGGCGCCGGGGCTGGTGCGCACCCCCCGGGTGGGGCGCCATAGCGAGGAACATCTGGCCCAGCGCGCGGCGAACACCCCGGTGCGCCGTCTCGGCACGGCGGAAGAACTCGCCCACGCGATCCTTTATCTCTCGACCCCCGGCGCCGGCTTCACCACCGGCGCGGTGCTCGACGTGAATGGCGGCGCCTGGATTGGGTAGAACTGGCCGAGTTAACTTTAGAAAAACACCAGCGCACGGACTTCGATCGATTCGCGGGCCGGCGCGCCGGGCGGGGTGTTGGGGTCGTCGAACGAGGTGTGGGGGGTGAAGCGGGCGCGGCCATCGGTGGCCGAATCGAACACCTTGAAGACCAGGGCTTCGTCGCGGGTCATGTTGGGGAAGTAGAACCAGCGCTGGTCGGCATTGAAGGAAATCCGGTAGGTCTCGCCGACCCGATTCGGGTAGCGCCGTTCCGAGGCGATCAGATTATCGGTCGACAGTGTGCTTGAATCACAGATCGCCAAGGGGTTCGACTGGATTGGATTGCGGATCGGCCGCCACACCTGGATGATGGCGAAGCGGCGCGACAGCAAATCCTCGACCTCGCTTTCCGGCATCAACTCGCGCACCCGTTGCGGCCCCGACCATTCCGTATAGTCGTTATGCACCGACAGGACCGGCTCGCGGATGAGTTTCTCGTTGCGGGTATCCTCGTCGCCCGAACGCAAGGTGTGATCGAAGATCACCACCCGGGCGGCGCCTGCGCGCGCTTTGATCAGCGCTTCGATTTCCGAGTAATAGACCGATTTGAGCTGCTCGGTGTCGAAGAAATCGGTCATGGCGGTTTCGTGGTCGACGAATTCGAACCCGGTCACGTCCATGGCGAACGCGTCGCGCAGGGGCCGACCGTCGCGGATCACCATCACATGGTCTTCCACCGTGCCGACGATGCGCCGCGACATGTCGCCGGGACCCATGGTCTGGTTGACTGGCTTCACGCCGGTATCGACGGTGTAGATCAGCTTGGCTTCAACGAAGCCGGTCTCCGGTTCCTGGGCGGCGATCTGTGTCATCGGCTTTTCTCCTCGGGCGGTCCTGAAATTATATAGGCGGGTTAGGGGCTAGGGCAAAGCTGCTGCGCGTAATGAGCAACCACTATCATTTTTAATTGCCCCCCCCTCCCTAGCCCTCCCGCTCGCTGGGGGGAGGGAATGATAGCGAGGTATCGACAAACTTCCCCCTCCCCCCTTGAGGGGGAGGGATGGGGTGGGGGGTCGCCCGCGAAGCGGGCTGCAGGACGTTTCACGCCGTTTGGAGCGCGGCTTCCAAATCTTCTTTCAGATCGTCGAGATGCTCCAAGCCCACCGAGACCCGCAGCACGCCGGGCGAGATGCCGAGCTGGTGGCGTTCTTCTTCCGATAACCGCGAATGGGTGGTGGTCGCCGGGTGGCAAACCAGGCTCTTGGTGTCGCCCAAATTGTTCGAGATGTCGATCACCCGCAGCGCATCGGCCACCTGGAATGCCGCCGCCTTGCCGCCGTCGACCTCGAGCGTCACCAGATTACCGAAGCCGGACATTTGCCGCCGCGCCAGTTCGGCCTGGGGGTGGCTGTCCAACCCCGGATGGCAGACTTGGGTTACTTTCGGTTGGGCTTGGAGAAAACGCGCCAGATCGAGCGCGGCATCGCATTGATGGGTTACCCGCACCGACAGGGTCTCCAGCGATTTCAGCATGATCCAGGCATTGAACGGGCTGAGCGACGGGCCGGTATGCCGGTAGAACGGCATGAACTTTTCGGTCATGAAGGCGGTGTCGGCCAGCACCGCGCCGCCCAGGCAACGTCCCTGGCCATCGATATGCTTGGTGGCGGAATAGACCACGATGTCGGCGCCGAGCTCGAGCGGGCGCTGATAGAGCGGCGTGGCGAACACATTATCGACGATCACGCTGGCGCCGGCGGCGTGGGCCATTTCGCTGACCGCGGCGATATCGACCAGATCGAGCATCGGGTTCGACGGGCTTTCCAGGAACACCGCGTTGGTCGGCTTGGACAGGGCGGCCTGCCATTCGTCGAGGTTGGTGCCATCGACGAACACGGTCTCGATGCCCCAGCGCGGCAGGATCTGATCGACGATGATGTGGCACGAGCCAAATACGGCGCGCGAGGAGACCACCCGGTCGCCGGTATTGAGCTGGCAGGCCAGCGAGGCGAACACCGCCGCCATGCCGGTGGCGGTGCCGTAGCAGGCCTCGGCGCCTTCCAGTTCGGCCAAGCGCGCCTGGAACATATCGACCGTGGGGTTGCCGTAGCGCGAATAGATGAAATTGTCGTTCTCGCCCTTGAACGCGGCCTCGGCCTGCGCGGCGTCGTCGAACACATAGCCGGAATTGAGGTAAAGCGCCTCGCTGGTTTCCCGGTGGGGCGAACGGTGCAGCCCGCCGCGCACCAGGGCGGTCTCGCGGCGATATTTTAGAGAATCTGTGGTCATGGCAAATAGTTCCCAGGCCTTGATAAGGGCCCGTGGAACACCAGAAACTGGTCTGGCCCCACGGCGCTTTAGCTATTGGTGACGCGGACGCAAGCTGCCCATCAAATTACCGCGGATCCGGTGTGCGGCAGCGCCGCCGGGGGATCAGCCCAAATACTCGTAACACACTCTAAAACAACAAAATCCGCTACAGCTATGCTGAGCGGATTACGAAATCGCCCGTTTAGCTGCATTTATTACGCGCCCGCAAGCTGGCCGCTCAAATCGGCGCGATGGCGGGAGTTAAAGCCTCTCGGCGCCGTCTGTCAATAAGCAAACGCTAAATTACGACTGATGCCGGCGACCTTGTCGACAGCCTCAGCCATTGATGAATGTTCAGTAGAATCCAATAAACCCTAGGCTATCAGACTGTCCTTCTCGCAATGTAGCTTAAGGCGATACTTTTTGAGCGCGTGTATTCCACTGCTTCAACGGCTCACGACCGCTGCATTCAGACATTCTCTTCGCTGGATCACAGTTTGGAGGCCTTGAAGTTCCATTGCGACAAATCAAGGCTTCCTCGATCGCGTCGATCTAGCTTGTACCATCGCTACAGCGTTTGGAAAGTCACCTTCAACTTAGAAGAATTCGCGTGATGCTCGTCCCTCGCTCACTGCCGCAGCTTTCACAACGCCTGGTGCCGCTGGTTCGCACGCGCCTGTGGCTGCAAGTTCTGATCGCCATGGCTCTCGGCGTTGCCTTTGGCATCGCCATTGGACCGACGACAGGCTGGGTCGATACGGATATTTCCTTGGTTGTCGGCGCCTGGGTGGCGTTGCCGGGAAAGCTCTTCCTGCTGGCGATACAGTTCGTCGTCGTGCCGCTGATCGTCGCCTCGGTGATCCGCGGTATCGCTGCCGGCGAAGGCTCCAACGGGCTTGGTGAGCTCGGCCTTAAAACGACCCTGTTCTTTGCCGCTTCGACGGTTATCGCCGTTGCCCTCGGCCTCGCCGTGGCTTTGCTGATCCAACCCGGCAGTTTCGTCGACGGTGCCGCCGTGACAGCAGCCTTGGTCAGCGATGGCGGCACGGTACCGGCCGCTCTTCCCACCGGCCCGCCGACCGTCGGTGAAATCCCCGAGTTAATCGCCGGTCTGTTTCCGCGCGATCCGCTAACCACGTTCACCAGCGGCAACATGCTGCAGATCGTTATCGCGTCCATCATTCTCGGTATCGCCATGGTGATGACGGCAGGCGAACAGCGCCGGCCGCTGCTCGACCTGCTGGCGTCGATCCAAGCGGTCTGCATGGTGATTGTCAGCTTTGTCCTAAGATTGGCCCCTTTCGCCGTGTTTGGTCTGTTGGCGCAAATCAGCGCCCGTGTCGGCATCTCGGCGCTG